>NZ_SMMD01000002.1 GCF_009711475.1 Fulvivirga aurantia | reverse complement strand
CTTCCTAATCCTCAAAGGCTTAGGAAGGGGCCTATATTTTAGTCTAATCCTCCAGACCACTCGAAGTGGTCAGACGAATCCGTATTAGCTGAATGATCTCAGGAGCTGATCACCCTTCAAGTCATACTGAGTGCAACGAAGAAACTTACTCAGATGTGTGATGATAGTTCTTAAAAGTGAGACATAACCCTTACCAAGCCTC
>NZ_SMMD01000797.1 GCF_009711475.1 Fulvivirga aurantia | reverse complement strand
CTTGATTCTCAGACCCAAAAAGAATTTGATATTAGCAGAGTTGCTATTTACATCAAGGTTATCGATTCGCCCTGACACGAATTGATTTACAGCTGTTATACCTCCAAAAAACCAATCGCCATTATAACCCAAGGCTGCTCTTACGTTGGCTACAGGTCGTATTTTCACTTCTTCCTCCTCAGCACCCTCACGCTCAAATTTAATCCAAAGGTTGCCTGGCCCCACCGCCAGAGATGTATTTAGGTATATATTGTTCCAGGTAAGCGTGTAGGCATACCCGGGCAGTACAGCAATAGTTGTAATCCGCCCGTTAGTAATATTTTCGTTTCTGGGAAAGGCTTCTCTGGCACTCAGTGGTATGAGCGATGAATCAGCACTAAACTTAAAATTAGAAAAGAACATGCCCAATTGAGTGCTTCCCTGGCTCTTGAGCTGTTGGTCAGCTTGTATATAAGGCGAGCGGTATGAGAATTTTTGGTTATTAAACACATAAAACCAATTGGCCTGTACATACTTCAGATTCAGATCTTCTCTTACAGGGTAAGGATCACCCTCCTGCCAGCTATCTATGTGATTCTTTGGTTTTTCTAGATATAGCCCTTCATATTTTTGGTAGGCGATATCGGCACCCCACTTTCTGGCATAAATATTCGTCTGAAAATCAAATGATTCTGTTTCTCCGAAAATCTCCTCAGGCACATCGTCATCGTCTTGTGGTAGCTTAAAAGACACTTCGAGGCCTATGTCAAATAAATATAAACCCAGCCCTAAAAAGTTATTAGAGCTGGGTTTGTAATTGATATTGTCTGCTTCTCTATTTTTATCGGCAAACTCTAGAGAGAGGCTTCTAATAGTAAAAATGGGCTTTAGATATAGCCGATCATCAAACTCTCTGATAAAGGTTGCTCGCAGGGTATCTTCTTTTTTAATTGAATATTTGGCGGTAGCCTTACTATGCACACTCGCTAAAATACTCAAAAACACTATTCCTACAATCACCCGCATCGGGCCAAAATTACGAATTTAAAGGATATACTCGCTTAAGTCTTTGTCTTTTACGAGACCAGAAAGCTTTTCCTTAACCATCTCACGGGTTACAGAAATCTTTGCATTAGGACCGATTTTATCTGGCACATCAAACAAAAACTCATTGAGCAGCTGACTCATAACTGTATGTAACCTACGCGCACCTATATTTTCTACTTCAGTATTGATATGAAAAGCAGTCTCCGCTATCTCGTGAAGTGCATCTTCCGTAAACTCCAGTGACACCTCTTCAGATTCTAATAGTGCCACATACTGTTTGGTAAGTGCATTTTTTGGTTCCATCAATATATGAAAGAAATCATCAACCGTAAGATTGTCTAACTCTACACGTATTGGGAACCTACCCTGAAGCTCAGGAATCAGGTCAGATGGTTTAGCTACATGAAAAGCTCCGGCTGCTATAAATAAGATGTGGTCGGTTTTAATAAGACCGTATTTAGTATTTACAGTAGAGCCTTCTACCACTGGTAAAAGATCTCGCTGTACACCTTCACGACTGACATCGGCTCCGCTACCTCCACCATTTTTACGTGAAGTACCCGCCACCTTATCAATCTCATCGATAAATATAATTCCGGTATTTTCTGCTTTTCTTATGGCCTCTTCTTTCACCTCATCCATATCAATGAGTTTAGCAGACTCTTCCTCCATTAGAATTTTACGTGCTTCAGCGATAGTGACCTTTCTCTTTTTGGTCTTCTTAGGCATCATATTACCAATCATCTCTTGTAGATTGATCATAGAAGACTCGTCCATCATACCACCACCGATCATACCCACACCAGAATTAGCCGGCTTTTTTACATTGATGTCTATCTTTCGATCTTCCAACTCTCCGTTTCTGATCTTTTCTCTGAATCGCTCTCTGGTGCGCTCGTTAAGTTCCTGCTCTGAAGTTGGCATTTCATCTTCACTACTCGCATCATTGGTTGTCGATACAGGTGTTCTACCCGGTGCCTGATTTTTAACCGGTGGTATGAGCGCATCTAAGATGATATCTTCTACTATTTCTGCAGCCTTAGTTTCAACCTCAGCACTTTTCTCATCTTTTACGAGTTTTACAGCTTGCTCAACCAGGTCTCGCACCATACTTTCTACGTCTCTTCCAACATAACCCACCTCTGTAAATTTAGAGGCCTCCACCTTAGTAAAGGGTGCATTGGCTATTTTGGCCAGTCTTCTGGCAATTTCTGTTTTACCTACACCGGTAGCACCTATCATTAAAATATTGTTCGGCACAATCTCTCCCTGCATTTCCGTTTTCACGTTCATGCGTCTCCAACGATTACGCAAAGCAATCGCCACATTTCTCTTCGCATCTTTTTGCCCGATTATATATTTATCGAGCTCCTCAACTATTTGCTTTGGCGTTAAATAAATAGGTTGATTTATCATATCTATAATCTTTATTTCTTCTTAAAAAATGAATTTGTATTGGCCGCCAGACCAAAATTATGAGAGCCGCCCGCAGCGTGATATCCTCCACGACTGTAGCTAAACTCAAAGGCTTTAACTCTAAACATTAGTCCGAAAGAAAGCCCTGCTCCCCCTGCTGTTTCCTCTAGTTTTAACTCCTGACGAACCAAATGGTTGTAACCAACTCTTAAATTGACGTTTTTTGATAACAGTAATTCTGCCCCAACTGTGAGATGCCTAAGCACTTTATCTGCGTTGCCTGGCTCCTCTTCTTGTTCTATCGCGTTTTCATTGAAATATGAAATATCGCCTTGATAGAGATTGTAAGCTGTAAAAGAGAACCTGAAAGGCATAAACTCCGGCTTAAATGAAGTACCTAACTGCACGTCAAAAGGCAACTTGGAATCACTCGAACTAGTGTAATCTCCCAGAACCACACCTATATTCTTAAACACTAAGCCAACATTTAATTGCTTTTCAGGATGCTTAAATACTCCACCCAAATCGACAGCTAGTGCATTGGCTGTGTACTCGGCCAATGAAGAGTTGATAAACTTAAGGCTTGCTCCGATAGTAAAATTACCTACCTTGTGGCTCCTACCCAGTATGAGCAAAGTTTCTCCAGATTCAAACTCTTCTGTCTCTGCACCTGTAGCATCCCTGCCTGTAAAAGAGCCATAACCAAAGTGAGTGGCTCCTATAAACCAGTTGCCGTATTTACCTAAATCATGCTGATAAGCAAAAGTCGCTACGTTTACGTCAGCAAAATAGGCCAGATAATTAAAGCTGGCATATCCTGACAACGTATCACCCGAAAGAGCCGGGTTGGCAAAAACCAGGTTTAAATCCTCCTCAGGTAATGAGACATTTACACCACCTAATGCAGTAAGTCTTGTGGTAGCCGGTACATTTTGAAACTCAAAAGAACGTTGCCCTCCTATTTGTGCTACCAAAGCCGATGGCAAAACCACCAGCATTAAAATTAGACCTATACTTTGCACACTTAGTGGCTTCAATTATTAATTCTCTTTAGCTTCAGTAAAAGTAAATTTAATCGGCTTTTTAACTTTCTCTTTTAATAATGCCAGATTCAGTACCTCATCTACAGTATCAACATAATGTATCGTTAACCCCTTAACGTAGCGGTCATCAATTTCTTTTATATCACGCTTATTTGTAGATGACAAAATGATCTCATTGATACCCGCTCGTCTTGCCGCTAACACTTTCTCTTTGATACCACCTACTGGTAACACTTTTCCTCGCAATGTAATCTCCCCGGTCATGGCCAGCTTAGATTTTACTTTCCTCTGAGTATATATTGAGGCTAATGAAGTGAGCATGGTTATACCTGCCGAAGGTCCATCCTTTGGTACAGCACCCGCTGGTACATGCACGTGCAAGTCATACTGATCAAATACTTTATGGTCGAGGCCAAGATCATCTGCATTGGCTTTAAGGTATGAAATGGCTGCCATAGCAGATTCTTTCATTACATCTCCTAGCTGGCCAGAAAGTGTGAGCTTGCCTTTACCTTTACTGAGACTGGACTCAATAAATAAAATT
Source organism: Fulvivirga aurantia (assembly GCF_009711475.1). Taxonomy (GTDB): domain Bacteria; phylum Bacteroidota; class Bacteroidia; order Cytophagales; family Cyclobacteriaceae; genus Fulvivirga; species Fulvivirga aurantia. The sequence continues at coordinate 4,582 of NZ_SMMD01000797.1, read as the reverse complement.
TCACCACCTACCTGAGTCCAGGCTAGACCGGTAACAACACCTGCAATGTCATTACCTTGGTAGAGCTCCTTGTCAAACCTTTCTGAGCCAAGAATTTCAACGACTTCTTTATCAGTAATCGTTTTGTCGAACTCTTCTTCCATAGCGATAGACTTAGCCACATGTCGGGCTACGCTACCGATTTGTCTTTCAAGGTTTCTTACACCTGACTCTCTTGTGTAGCCATCAATTATTTTGGTAAGCGCCTTTTTGTGGAATTTCACATCAGTCGACTTGAGGCCGTGTTCTTTCTTTTGCTTAGGCACCAAATGCTTTTTAGCTATCTCAGTTTTCTCTTCCTGTGTATAACCGCTCAAGGAGATGATTTCCATCCTATCACGAAGTGCAGGGTGTATGGTCTCCAATGAGTTGGCGGTGGCAATAAATAACACTTTAGAAAGGTCGTAATCAACCTCCAGATAATTATCAGCAAATGTGCTATTCTGCTCAGGGTCTAAAACTTCTAATAAAGCAGACGCAGGATCTCCTCTGAAATCTGAACTTACTTTGTCGATCTCATCCAGGATAAATACCGGATTAGATGACTTGGCCTTTTTGATATTCTGAATGATTTTACCCGGCAACGCTCCAATATATGTTTTTCTATGACCGCGTATCTCCGCCTCATCATGCACACCACCAAGTGACATTCTGACATACTGTCTATTAAGCGCACTTGCAATAGACTTACCTAGCGATGTCTTACCAACACCAGGAGGGCCATATAGACAAAGAATAGGACCCTTCATATTTTGCTTTAGCTTAAGTACCGCTAAATACTCAATAATTCGGTCCTTGACCTTCTCCATACCAAAGTGATCCTTGTCGAGGATTTTCTTAGCTCTCTTTAAATCAAAGTTATCTTCTGTGAACTCATCCCAAGGTAGATCCACCAAAAGCTCTGCATAATTCATCGCTACGGGATATTCTGCAGAGGCAGGGTTCATTCTTGATATTTTATCAAGCTCCTTATTAAAGTGCTTTTTCACTTCCTGAGGCCATTTTTTCTCATCACCTCTTGCTCTGAGCTGGTCGATCTCCTGATCCGGGCCATCCTGACCCAACTCGTCTTGCAGTACTTTAAGCTGCTGTCTCAGGTAGTAGTCACGCTGCTGAGCATCTATATCTGTATGCACTTTCTTTTGAATGTCGTGCTTCAGCTCTAGCAGCTGAATTTCTTTCAGCATTTGCTCTAAAAGCAATGTAGCTCTGGTCATCCCGTCATTGATCTCCAACAACTTTTGCTTGTCTGCTACCTCAGCATTGAGGTTTGAAGATAAAAAGTGAGTGAGAAAACCAGGGTCAGAAATATTATCTAATGCCACCTGCGCCTCCTGTGGGATTTCAGGGTTAAGCTTTAATATCTTACCCGCAGCATCTTTAAGTGACTGAACAATGGCCTTAGTCTCTTTCGTGCTCTTTTTAGGAAAGCTATTTTCTAATAAATTGATTTTTGCCGTAAGGAATGGCTCTTCTTCCAGCACTGTATCAATCTCAAAACGGCTTTTACCCTGTATGATAATGGTTGTATTACCATCAGGCAGCACCAACATTTTAATAATTTTCGCAACTGTACCGATGTTATATATATCTTCCAGTGCAGGATCCTCAGTTTTCACATTCTTCTGAGCAACTACACCGATAATTCTATCTCCCTTATAAGCTTTCTTAACCAGTTTGATAGATTTTTGTCTTCCTACGGTGATCGGAATTACCACCCCCGGAAACAAAACCGTATTTCTAATAGGTAAAATGGCTAACTCTTCAGGCAAGTCTTCCTTCTTGAGCTCCTCACCCTCTTCAGGGTTTATCATTTGTATAAGCTCTTCTTGATCTTCCTGCACTAAGTCTGATAATAATAGCTGATTAAACATATTAATTTTTTATAGTATATGCCATAATGGCACTTATATCGTCTTTTTTTTAGTCATACTGTATATGTCAATACCTATGCCAAAAACTTCTTTATCTTAGCAGCTTGAAAAAACTACATTTTTATAACATCTTTAGTATAAGTTATGAAATCGGCAGGGCTTTGAAAATTATTCATGCAAAATGGATATTCTTAGCTTGTTTTTTGATCACTCTCTCTTTTTCAGAAATACAAGCACAAAAGAAACAAAAAAGGCGATCTGGGGGCACGGTAACTCTCTCAGATACGGTTAGCACTTTCAGCCAATCAGAGTTTTTCAATTTTCCTAATGTAAACGTTATCCCTTATTACAAAAGCAATAAGCTCAAAAAGATTGTTGATCTCAACGATAATAAGGAATGGGAAGCTCTTTACCCATTACTCAAAGAATATGTAGGTAATTTCGGAATCATCAATTTCTACCGCGATACCTACTGGATCTGGAGACTTGCTAAACTCACTGAAACTTATGGCAATTACTTTGAGGCTAAATTGCTCTATAAGCTAGTATTGAAACATCATAGAGATGATATAGACATAAAAACCATCGAGCTCTATTATGATAGTCTCACGACCAACGACCAGGATTATTATGTGCCTTTGGAGTATTACTACGAATTAGTCGACTACAGAAAAGAAGTAGATACTCTACGGCCACCCAGAAGCGTGCTGCTTAACATGGGTAATCTGGTAAACTCCGATTACTCTGACTATGCCCCGACTTTAAGCGCTAATGACGGTATCATGCTGTTCACTTCTAAAAGAAACTCACATTATAGAGGTGTCGATCCCGTGCATGATGAAGATTTATTCTTTTCAGAAAAAGCTTACGACAGCTGGGGAAGTGCTAAAGAGATGAAGTCGATAAACTCTCAATATAACGAGGGCTCTGCTACTCTAAGTAAAGATGGCAAGCAGATTTTCTTTGCCCGTTGCAACTCTCCAGACTCTTATGGCGATTGTGATATCTTCATTTCTGAGTTGCAAGCCGACAGCACCTGGGGCCCTGTAAAAAACTTGGGTGTAGGCGTAAACAGCATTAGCTGGGACTCTCACCCTTCGCTTTCTCACACCGAAGACACATTGTACTTTGCTTCTGACCGAATTGGAGGCTTTGGTCTATCAGACATTTACTACACAGTAAAAAGCGAAGATGGCACCTGGAACAAGGCCAAAAACGCTGGGCCGATCATTAATACAAGAGGCTCAGAAGTGAGCCCGTTTTACCATCATGTTTATGATGTTTTATATTTTAGCTCAGATGGGCAGAATCTAAATTTTGGAGAGTTTGACATTTATAAGTCCTACTTTAAAAATAGCAATTGGGAAGAACCAAAAAATATCGGGCCGCTTGTAAATGGCTCCGGTAGTGAGTTTTATTTTACTATCGACTCACAATCACAGGACCTATTTTATGCACGTTCGGTAGAAAATAGCATGTCTAATATGGACTTATACTCATTTCCACTACCGATGGAGGCCCAGCCAGGTGCAAATACTACACTGCGCGGATCATTGATCAATGAGGAAAGTGGAGAGCCTTTTAAAGGCATCGTTTCCATCATTGACTTAGATAATGGCATAGAAGTGGCTCCTAAATTTTTACGCCCAGACGGTACATTTGAGTTTGACCTGATCAACAACAACAACTACCTGATTATACTTCAGGGGGAGGAGTTTTTTAGGATTGAGGAGATTTTCTATCTAGATGGCGAAATGCAGTTGGATAAGACCACAGAGCCTATTTCAAGTAAAATGAAGTTTGAGTCTATTGAGTTTGAAGAGGGGGAGGCTCAACTCACCACCCCTATGTATGGTGACCTCGATAAACTCGCTGACTTTTTACTGGACAACCCGGACTTTAGATTAAACATCAACGGACATACAGACTCAGATGGCCGGGAGGAGTTTAATCTCAGACTATCCCAAGAGCGCGCAGACATTATAAAAGAGTACCTGGTATACTTTGGCAATGTGGAAGAAGACAGAATTACAGCAACCGGCTATGGCAGCTCAAAGCCTATTATAGAAGAGTCTAGCGAAGAAAATAAGCGCCTCAACCGCAGGGTTGAGTTTGAGCTCTATCGTCAAAAACCAGGCAACTAAATAAATTCTACAGATTTTTTTGAACCTGTAGCCTACATACTCCGACTTACTGGTAACAACAGGTAATTTGATGAACAAAGACAAAATCTTTGACGAGCTACTGGTATTAAAATGCCGGGATGGTGATAAAAAGGCGTTTGAGCTTCTTATTAAGAGATGGCATAAAAAGCTCATAAGCTTTTCTTATAAAATCACGCATGATTTGGAAGCGTCTAAAGACCTTGTACAGGAAAGCTGGATATCATTTCATCGAGGTATCAGAGGTATATCAGCACCTTCAAAATTTAGCTCCTGGATTTATCGTGTAGTTTATAATAAGTCAATAGACTATTTAAGAAAGCACAGATCAGCTGAGCCACAGGAGATAGCTGATGAGATTGATGAGGGTAACGAATACGCAGACGACCGATGGAAAACCATTGAATTTTTATTAAAAAAGCTACCCACAACTCACAAAACAATACTCACGCTCTTTTACCTGGAAGAGCATTCGATAAAAGAAATCAGTGAGATATTACAAATAAA
>NZ_SMMD01000876.1 GCF_009711475.1 Fulvivirga aurantia | reverse complement strand
TTTTTTAGCTACTATCAATTTTTGAAGTAAAAAATCTTTAATAACAGCGAGGGATTGAATCTCAAGAGTACGTCTAACCTGAAAATTAAAAATTAAATCTTATGACAATTAGAAAAACATTAACACTCATACTGATTACACTCTCGGTTGCTGCAATGGCACAACGACCCGGTGGAAGACCCGGAGGCGGACCTGAAGAAATGGTCAAACGGGAAAAACAGTCATTGTACGAAAAAGTCGATGATCTAAGTGAAGATCAAAAACTTCTATTGGATGGCATTTATGATGAGTTTCTTGTAACACTTAAAGAAAACTTTGAAGAGATGAGACAAGGCGGTGACCGCGAAAGCCGCAGAGCAAAAATGGAAGCACTGAGAAAAGAGAAAGATACTTTGATTCAAGATGTGCTAAACGAAGAGCAGTTTGAAGTATATCAAACGATCAGTGCGCCAAGGCGCGGACGTAACCAAAAAGAAGACGGGGACACGCAAGGTTAATCATGAAGAAGGTAGCATTTTGGGTTGTTGTGCTAATGTATTTTAGCCACTTGTCTGCTGTTGCGCAGGATCAACCACTATCGGTATCTGGGGTTTTGTTAGACGCCACGGATAAGTCGCCTCTTGTAGGGGCGACTGTTTTAATGGTCAATGTTAAGGATTCGCTTCGCTCCAAATATGCGATTGCCGATGTTGAGGGTAGATTTCATATAAAAAACCTGGAACAGGCCTTTTATAAGCTGCAGATCTCAAATGTAGGGTATAAACCATATACTAAACTACTGAGGGTAACTTTGGCTGATACCAAACTGGGTACAATTGCAATAACACCAGATGTAAAAGCACTTAATGAGGTAATTGTACAGGGTGCAGTAGTGGCTGTTGAGCAAATTGGAGATACAACACAGTACAACGCAATGGCTTATAAAACCAACCCTGATGCATCAGCTAAAGATCTGGTCAGCAAAATGCCTGGGATAGTTGTCGATAGTGATGGTGTAACAGCCAATGGCGAAACCGTGGAACAGGTGCTGTTAGATGGTAAACGCTTTTTTGGACAGGATCCTCTGCTTTCTCTCAATACTATACCCGCTGATATTGTTGATAAAGTGCAGGTGTATGATGAAGAAAGTGACCAGGCCCGATTGACAGGTTTTGATGATGGAAATACAACCAAAACCATGAATGTGGTGACCAAGGAAGACAGGAGAAATGGACAGTTCGGTAAATTATATGCTGGTATAGGAGAAGATGGCTTATACAAAAGTGGCGCGACTCTCAACTCATTCAGTAAAGACCAGCGTATTACTTTTCTGGGTATGTCAAACAACATCAACCAGCAAAATTTTGGTAGTGAAGACCTGATTGGCGTAAGTGGTGGCGGTGGCCGGGGTGGCAGACGCGGGAGTAACCAGTCCTTTATGACTGGCACGCAAGATGGCATTACCAAAACGCACTCCACGGGTCTGAACTTTACTGATGATCTTTCAGAGAAAACTACTTTTGAAGGCAGCTACTTTTTTAATCAATCTCTTAATAACAACGATCAGTTACTAAATAGAGAGACTTTTTTAGGCAATAGTTCACAATTTTACACTGAGGATCAACAAGCCGCCTCAGAAAATATAAATCATCGTGTTAACATAAGGGCTAATCATCAGTTTGATGAAAACAATAGCCTATTAATCAGGTCTGCATTCAGCTACCAAAATAATGAAGGGGAAGAGGTCACTTTAGGCCAAACAAAAGAAGAAAATGGAGCATTGCTAAGTCAAACATATAACAACTACCAAAGTGTAAACTCCGCCTATAACTTTACCAACAGTTTTATATACCAACATAAGTTTAAAAAAATAGGACGAACCATATCGTTTGATGTTAACACAAGAATAAATCCTACCTCCAAAGAAAGTGTCTTGTCAGATTTGGAGCTAGATACACTCACTGAATATAGCACTGAAGAAAAGCACTACACGGTCGGTTCACGCGTCACTTACACAGAGCCAATAGGTACTACAGCTCAATTGGCCATTGGCTATGAAATCAACCATACCTCAAGAAAGTCTGATAAAGAAACGTATACACTGAGCAGTACTTCGGAAGTAAAAACTTTTAGTGAATCACTTTCCAACAGTTTTGAAAGTAGTTATACTAAAAATCTACCCTCCATAAGATACTCTAACAACAAATATGGGAATATCTTTGATGTATCAGTGGCGTATCAATTTGCCACATTGAACAATGATCAATTGCTGCCAACTGAAGAGCAAACTAGTAGAAACTTTAGTAACGTGCTACCATCACTGCTGGCCCGATTTGATATCGGCAATGGTGGTAATTTCTTTGTGAGATACGCGACTTCTACTACGGAACCCTCTGTAAGTCAATTACAAAATGTAATAGACAACAGTGACCCACTATTTCTGAGCTTAGGTAATTCAAACCTTGATCAATCGTACTCCCACTCGCTACAGATGCGTTTACAAAAAAATAACTTTGATAAAAACATCACTTTTGCTAACATGACGAGTGTTACCAATACTTCTGATTACATCGGGACTGGCACTACAGTCATAACTGCTGACTCTGTGACCGCAGGTGGAGTGACCTTAGCTAATGGTGCGCAGGTAAGCAGTCCTGTTAATTTAGATGGTTACTGGGCTTTAAGAAACAATACAGCGTTTGGTGTTTTATTGTCACCAATAAAAAACAATCTCAACATATCAGCCGGGCTAAGTTATGTAAGGGTACCCGGAGTGATTAATGATGTTGTAAACATGGCTAACACCTACGCTGTGGACTTGAAATTGGGCTTAGCCAGCAATATCAGTGAAAATGTAGACTACAATATTTACTACCAGGTAGCTGGTAGTCGTGTGCTTAACTCTATTGAATCTGAGTCAAATACCCAATATTATACCCAGACATTCGGCTCTACACTAAATCTGATTTTCCCAAAAGGATTTGTATTTAGAAACGAAACGCTATTTAACAAATATAAAGGGGCTAACGAATCGTTTGATACCGACTATACCTTGTGGAATATGAGTGTAGCAAAAAAGTTCTTAAAAGATGATCGTGGAGAGCTTGAGTTATCAGTGTTTGACTTACTTGGTGAAAATCAAAGCTTTGATCAGCAGGTAACGGCACAGTACATAGAGGAAAGCCAAACGCAGGTATTACAACGCTATTTTATGCTCACATTTACCTATCAACTTAGAATATTTAATTAGGAAAGTTCGATGGGTGCGTTCCCAATAAGAGTGGCACATGAGTACCTTCTTTGGGGCACACCCTTCTTGCGGACAGTAAAAAAATGAAAACTTGTGCTTTTTATTATCTTGGAGACCTCTCGCGGTTCATTGGTCTTTTGGGCGCATTGGTAAGTCGTGGAACAATACGAGATAGCACCTCCTCAAATTCATCTATCTGCTCTTCAGTACAGATGCTTTTGAGCTCTTCAAAGTGTGCATATGTATCTTCTATTTTTTTTCGTTTAAGCAGAAGTATTTCTTCTAATTTTTCTTCCTGATCACTATTATCGATAGTACCCGCTGTTAGCTGATCAAAATATGTTTTAACAAGCTTTCTTTCGCGCATATCGATATCTCTCATTGTTTTCCTATGGCTTTTTACCAGGTTATCAAATGTGGCCTTCTGCTCTTCTGTGAACCCTAACTCCTTAGTGATTTCTTGTTTAATACCTCTCCCCTTCATAGATCTCATAGGCTTGAATACGATTAGAGCCACTATTGTGATATTGATGACGAGTAATACAAAAAATCCAATTTTATATATTTTATTATTCATTTTCGTAGAGGTTAAAATCTGTTGTTAATTGTGCGTAACTAGCATCTTCTGTAGAAGTCTCATTTTCAGTAGGCCAGTAGTTGGTAAGTGCCCATGCATTGGAACATATCACAAAAGCAATAACAGCAGCTACCTTCAACCAGTGAGTGCCGGTATGTTGTTCGTTTGGTAGCTGTTGTTTTCGTTGATCTGCCAATTTTTGCTGAATTTTGGCAAACGTATGCTCCGGTGCTTTTGCTCTTTGTATGCCTTCCAGGCTTTTCATAGCCTCACCTGCACGGTTTTCTGCTTTCATATTCATATTGACGTAATATTTTAGGTATTCCCTCGCTCTGGGTAATATTTTTTTAACTCCTCTCTCAAATTTCCTTTAGCACGCTGGACCAGAGACTCCACAGATTTTCTGCTTTGCCGCATAATATCGGCTACTTCCTTTTGCGGTAAACCCTCAATCTGTGTGAGAATAAAGGCCGTTTTCTGATTTTCAGCAAGCGTATCAATTGCTCGAAAAAGCAATACTGAGTCTTCTTTGTTTTCCAGCTTTATTCCAGGATGTACGAAGTCCACAGACTCATACCTGACCTCCGTAGTATCTTTCACATACAACGATGTAAATATACCCGATCGTTTCTTACTGCTCTTTTTCCGTATAAAATCAAGGCATTTATTTACTGCTATCCGATAGATCCAGGTCCCAACCGATGAGTTGAATTCAAAACTGGCTGCTGAGTTATAAATTGTTACGAAAACATCCTGCAGCAACTCCTCGGCATCTTCAGCGCTTTTGGTGTAACTGATAAGTGTATTGTAAACCCGGTCACAGTAATGATTATAAAGCTGCTCTAAAGCCTCTTCACTACCATTGGCTATTGCTTGTAAACAGTCTTTTTCGTTAATCATTGCAGCCAGTAAATATGGTGATATTAAATTTACCACCCAATAAATCTGCTACACCTTCATAAATGCTTCAAAAAAGCCTAAATGCTCACCTGGCTTTTTGATGACCATCGTTAAAAAAGAGTTATCCAATTGGAGAAATCGTTCGGTCGTGCTTCCAAGTAAAATAAGCGATCCAACCGACTGGCCTTTTGATCCTAATATGACCATTTCACATTTTTGCTGAATGGCCATATCACGTATTTGCTTAGCCCTATTTACCTCTGAGAGACTGGATTCATAATCGATCTGTATGTTGGAATATTGAGCAACGAATTTATCAAACCTCTTTTTAGCGTGCTCCTTCATTATTTTCGCCATTTGCTCATGACTTTTTCCTGTCTTGTAATACCCGCTGGGGACGGAATAGATGTGATAACATATTACTTTTTCATAGTCTGAACGCTGTCCGATTTCTATTGCCTGCTCCAAAGCAAGTTTTGAGTGCTCTGAAAAGTCTATGGGTACCAATATGCGCTGCACTGGCTTAAGGTTAATCTCTGGGATTAAAAGTAAATCACATGAAATCTGTCTGGATAGTTTGTGGGGCAATATGCCACTACCTGATTCTTTGTTCTTTCTGCCAGCAATGAAAAGGTCAATGTTTTTGATCTTTATCCAGTGCAGAAGTTGATCAAATGGCTTGCCTTCTACAACTTCTACCACCCATTCCACAGCAGTATCTTCAAACTCTTTGTTTACACTTTTTGTGAGCTGCACCTTTTGGTTTTCATCTGCAGGCAGCATTTCGTCCGACAATGACTCGGGCAGAGATTCTGGCTCAAAGCTTTCCTCGGCATGTAGAAAGTATATCTTTTCAGGTTTCAGCGTGTCGCTCAGCTGTTTTACCCATTTGATGATCGTTTGATCGGTATCTGACAGGTCGAGGCCGACCATCCATCTTTTATCATTTTGTGACATAGTCTTTTTGATTAATTCCTAACCAAATTTATCGCATGAAAGGCCGCCTTGGAATGACAGATGTCAGATCAACAACTGATTTTGTACCCTCTAACTGAAGAGAGCCTTACCCATGTAGATTGATAAAGTAAACTGCTAAACCTTACTCTTAAAGCGCTCAGTAGCCTCACGTTCTAGCTGCTCGCGATGATCTGGGTGAGCAATAGAAATAAGCGCCTGGGCTCTTTGCTTTAAGTTTTTACCAAACAGGTTTACCGCACCATACTCTGTAACTACATAGTGGACGTGAGCGCGTGTGGTAGTTACACCTGCGCCCTCTTTTAAGAAAGGCACTATTTTAGATAACCCTTTTTTGGTAGTAGATGGCATAGCAATAATTGCTTTTCCACCTTTGGCAAGAGAAGCGCCACGTATAAAATCCATCTGACCGCCCACTCCTGAATACTGGTACTTGCCAATCGTATCTGCACACACCTGCCCAGTGATATCAATTTCGATGGCACTATTGATGGCGGTTACTTTAGGGTTTCTTCTGATTATGGCTGTATCATTGGTATATGCGGCCTCTTTGAGATGAACACTCGGATTATCGTCTATAAAGTCGTAAAGTTTTTGAGAGCCGATGGCAAAGCAACTGACTATTTTTCCTGGTTTTACTCTCTTGTGTTCGCCCGTGATCACACCCTGCTCCACCAAAGGTAGTATACCATCAGAAAACATCTCTGTATGAATACCCAAACCCTGATGTCCTTGAAGATTATTTAAAACCACATTGGGGATAGCTCCAATTCCCATTTGCAATGTTGCTCCATCTTCAACCAAATCAGCTACGTTTTTGCCGATGCTAAGCTCTGCCTCGGTAGGGTCAGCTGCTTTGGTGCAGTGAATGGGCTCGTCTACCTCAATACCATAGTGTATCTTTTCTCTGTGAATAATACCATCACCGTGAGACCTGGGTACATTTTTATTTACCTGAGCGATTACAATTTTAGCTTTTTTCAGTGCAGCCAATGTTACATCTACTGAGGTGCCCAATGAACAATAGCCATGTTTATCAGGTGGTGAAACCTGAATAAACGCTACATCAAGCGGAAGGATATCTCTCTTGAATAACAGATGTATTTCACTTAAGAAAATAGGAATGTAATCACCATTACCAGTATTTACCGCAGAACGCACATTGCCCCCTACAAATGCGGCATTAACTTTAAAATTATCTTTGAAATCTTCGTGTGCATATGGTGCATCACCTTCGGTATGTAAATGTAAAATTTCAACATCCTTGAGGTCACGACCATGCTTGCACAGCGCTCTTATAAGTGCTTTGGGAGTCATCGCTGCTCCTTGAATAAATATGCGATTTCCGGACTTTACGTAATTGATGGCTTCGTCAGCAGTAACCAAATCGAGTGGTTTCATAGAATACTTAGTTAAGATTATTTCACAGATTGGCAGGTGGTAATAGTCTCACCTGCCACCAATTTCAAAACAGGGCTGAGATAGGGGATGTTTAGCTCAAGGCCTCTTAAAACCCTGATAGTCGCGATGACTACAAAAAATGCTGAATGAGAAATCTCAATTACATATGATTTCTCTTCTCAAAACGACCGGTGGCCTCATTCACTTTAATCCTAAAAATAACTGAAGCTTTACGAGGTCGTGGTTGACCGGGTCGATCAAGACCATGCTTAGGGCGACTGGTGTCACTTGTCATGAAAGGGTGTGTTCTATTTATAATGAGTTGCAGCCCATCTTCAGCTTGTTGGCCTTCGAGCTCCTCATAGCTTCCCCATAAGCAGGCACTTTGCCAATGTGCCATGTCATCAATCCTTTCTACTTCAAAACAAACCTGAGGGTTCTTTCTCATCATCTTTATTTTTAAGCCCTCAATGGTGTGTACATAAATGTAATCACCATCATAGGCATAGGTAAGAGGCACAATGTAGACTTTGCCATCAGCTGTGCAACCCAGTCTTCCATGTATCTGACTGTAGAGCAAATTATCAATCTGAGGTCTATTGAGAGTTCCGAGCATAGTAATTTTGTTAGATTAATCTTATTTCAATTTGTTCATATTATGTGATGACTCACATCCTTTTAGTTTAGGACTAAACGAGCAAAAAAAACTAATAGGTCTCTTGCACAGAACTACCCCATAAGTCTCGTAGATCGGGAGGTGTACTTCTCACAATATCTTCAATTTCTCCATCGCTTATATGCTTTCTTAAAACCTTAAGCACAGCCCTAACGGCATTTTCTCCATCTTTGGCAGTGGTAATATCATGATGGCCTACCGGTTTATCTTCTTTCACAACTTCCCGTACAAACTCACCTATGTTTTTTATCCTGTTAGGTTTTTCATGATATTGCCAGCCTTCTACAAATACGGCTTTTAAGATCATGGGGAGTTGTGCCATAAACTGAAATGACTCGGGTATAGTGAGCCTATCCCGCAAAGTGTGCAACGTAGCCCTAAGCAATCGGGCAGCAAGCTTTCTGTCTGCCGGAAAGCCAAGTTCCAACGCTATTTCATTGACAACTTCATTGCCTTTGGCTGCATAATGTTCGTAATACATGGCTTTATATGTTTAGTTAAAATAAATTTTCTTATAATCATTTACCTTCCATTAGGTATGCATGTCCAAACAAGTCGAGGTGAACTTTGCATGACACGCTCTGTAATAAATCGATTATTGAGTTCTACAGGCACTTTGTCGAGACCATGTGTAGACATGGCGATCATACCTGCATCTACAGTGTCGGCATAGTTTAAGATCCCATCTTCAATCGTTTCGGCATTGGTGTTCGCAAATTTGAATTTCTCAAATTCATGCACCTCATTAAACCTTTTCATTTCCTTTGCTGCCTGCTTGTCAGTTAACCAATCGTTTTGTGTGTTTACTTTTACCAGATGTAGATTGGCTCCAGTTATTTGCTGTAAATTTTTAAGCTCTTGAGTGACATACATGCTCGTAGATTTTAAATCTGTAGCAAATACAATATCATCTACCTGAGTGATGTCAAACGCTTCTTTTATTGTAAGTACAGGACAAGGAGCATAGCGTGTAATGCGCTCAGCATTAGACCCTTCCAGCAACTGCTCCATCTTTTCGTATTTTCTGGCACCCAAAACAATAAGTCTTGAGTTCTTTTCTTTTGCATAGTTTAGTATCTCCAACGAGCTTTTGCCCACAATCACCTCGCTAGTCACCTTGAGATCGGTACTTATAAATCTTCTTTTTATTTCATCAATTTTTTCTTCTACTACCAGCCTTATTGCATCCAGGTAGTTTTCTACCATCTCACTGTCAATACCTGCATATTCCGGCAAGTCGATAATATGTAGAAAGGTGATCTGTGAGTTCCATTTAGTAGCTATATCAGCTGCAATTTCGATTCCTTTTTCAGAGCTGTCTGAAAAGTTAACCGGCACCACGATTTGGTTTTTCTTTTGATTCATTAGAGAAACTTTTAAATTTTTTTATAACTCAAAAGAACATGAATAGAAATAGTCTTGTACTGACACAGACACCTATCAACGAATGACTTATATCATTCCTTCACAAAAAATCACCAATCACAATAGCCCTGGGGCACCTATCTGACCATAATCAACTTTACTGCTGACCCTCATCAGGAAAAATCAAAAGAAATAAACGGTCTTTAGTGTAAAGATTTAAACGATTATGGGACGATTAGATGTAACTCCGGTAAGCACCAAACCACAAGAATCCAACACATTTATACACCATCTGCTTAAAGATGTAAAGCTTCTTGAGCGCATGATAGCAGAAGGCCAACTCGATGGTGACATCCAAAGAATAGGTGCCGAACAAGAAATTAATCTCATAGACAGTGCATATAGGCCCTACCCTATTATGCCTGAAGTACTGGCGGTAGCAGAAGACTCACACTTTACGCATGAGTTGGCTCAATTTAATGGTGAGATCAATGCCGACCCTCTACCACTGGGTGCAGGTTGCTTCTATGCGTTAGAAAATCAGCTCAATGAGCACATCGCCAAACTCAATCATTTTGCACATCAATTTGATGCTAAAATATTACTAGCCGGTATTCTGCCAACAATTCGAAGGTCTGATCTTGACAAAACTTTTCTTACTCCCATAGGTAGGTATCACGCTCTTGATATATTGTTGCGAGAGCTACGTGGCGAACCTTATGATTTCAGAATTGAAGGAACAGACCTACTGCTTGATCGTCATGACTCAACCATGTTTGAGAGCTGTAACACGAGCTTTCAGGTACATTTACAAATACCCGCCAGGGAATTTGCGTCTATGTACAACTGGGCACAAGCTATTGCAGGGCCAGTACTCTCCTGTGCTACAAACTCGCCAATACTTTTGGGCAAAAGGCTGTGGAGAGAAACTCGAATCGCATTGTTTCAGCAAGCAGTAGATACACGAAGCACTACATCACAGACACATGATAAAGAACCCAGGGTCTCTTTTGGTACCACCTGGCTCGAAGAGAGTGTTTTAGAAATCTTCAAGGAGGATATCGCCAGACATCGTGTGATACTTAACACCACGGTTGACTCAGACGATAAAAAAGATGGAGTGCCCAGACTATCTTCATTGTCACTACACGGGGGTACTATTTATCGCTGGAATCGGCCATGTTATGGTATTACCAGTGGTAAGCCACATTTACGCATAGAAAACAGGTACTTACCTGCAGGCCCAACCATTATAGACGAGGTGGCCAATAGCGCTTTTTGGATTGGCCTCATGCAAGGCATCCCGAAGGAGGCAAAAGATATCTCCAGGATAATGGATCTTGAGGATGCTCGCACAAACTTTCTAAAGGCTGCGAGGATGGGATTGGGCGCACAATTTAGGTGGTTAGATGGCAGACGCATCACAGCAAAAAATTTGATTATAGACCATTTGTTACCTCTGGCTTACAGCGGACTTCAAAAATCAGGGCTTACCAAAAAAGAAGCGACTCACTACCTAAATGTAATTAAGCAACGAGTGGTCTCTGAAAAGACGGGTTCTCAATGGTTGCTGGATAATGTCGCGGCACTTAAGAAATCAAGCACTACAGATGATGCTATTGTAACGGCCACTGTGGGCATGCTTAAAAGGCAAAAAGAAAATATCCCCGTGCACCAATGGAAACCTATTGATGCACTGGAAATGAAAAGTAGTAACTCAAGATACCATAGCGTGAGTCAGATTATGTCAAAAGATATTTTCAGTGTTCAAGCGTCTGACTCAGTAGAGTATGCCTGCTCGATTATGGATTGGCGTAAAATTCATCACATGCTGGTGATAGATGAGAAAGGCTCTCTTCAGGGACTACTTACCGCTGGTAAGCTTGTACATCATATTACTTCACAAGAGCAGGTAGGCAACCAATTGGTAAAGGAGGTAATGATCAAAGATCCTGTGACGGTATCATCTGATACTACCCTCGAAGATGCCATCGCTCTGATGCAAAAACATAAAATCGGAAGCCTCCCTGTAGTGGACGAAGGTAGGGTCGTGGGCTTCTTATCTACTAATGACATTTTTAAAATCACAGCTGCTTTACTGAAAAAATAACTAAAGATGAAATCGACTGTTGTAGCCCCTACACCTATAAAAAAAACCAAAAAATACACAGATCGTATTTTGGGCATTTACGATAAAAACACTCCTGGCCCTACCATTATATGTATATGCGGAATGCATGGCAACGAGCCTTCAGGGGTGATCGCTTTTGAAAAAGTAATTGAGCAATTGAGACATCAACAGCTCCCCATTAAAGGCCGATTGATGGGTGTTTTAGGTAATATGTCAGCTTTAGAGAAAGGAGAGCGATACAATCAGTATGATCTTAACAGGCTGTGGACAGCAGAAAATATGATGTCTCTGCAGCAAGACAGAGACCATAGAACTTTTAAAGATGCTTTGGAGCAAAAAGAATTACATGAGACACTCACCAGTCTATTAGGCCAAAACCAACACCCCTACTACTTTATAGATTTACATACCACTTCGGCCAAAAGCACCCCCTATATCTCTATAAATGACACCTTGAGAAATCGTGAAATTGCATTGCGGTACCCCTTGCCTATCGTTTTAGGACTTGAAGAGCACTTGGAAGGCACAATTCTCAACTACATCAATAAAATAGGTCACATTTCCTTAGGTTTTGAGGCAGGCCAACATGACGATCCTTTATCGATAAAAAATCATGAAGCAATTATTTGGCTCACCTTATTTAACACGCATTGTATCTCCGGAGCAGATATACCAGCATTAAAAAAGCATTTTGAGCAACTATCTGGCAGCATAAACAAAGGTAAAAATGTATATGAAGTGAGGTACAGACATGCTATAGCTTCTGGTGAGCATTTTACGATGAATCCAGGGTTTGTCAATTTTCAATCAGTGAAGAAGGATCAGGCGCTCGCCATCAACGGTCAGGGTTCTGTAAAGTCACCTGAGAAAGGGTTGATTTTTATGCCTTTGTACCAAAGCAAGGGTGATGATGGCTTCTTCATTATCAGAAAGATAAGATGGGTATGGCTTAAATTTTCAGCTGTATTACGCAGAACCAAATTTCATAGAGTGCTGCATTTTTTACCAGGCATTTATAGGTACAATGCCCTTAACTATACGCTCGTCATTAATAAGAAAATAGCCAAATGGTTTGTTGTGGAGTTCTTTCACCTCATGGGCTTTAGGCTAAAGCGCAAACAAGGCAATTTCATCATATTCATAAAGCGAGAGTTTGATGTTGATGCTCCCCATCATTGATTTGAAATGAGGTTGACTGAGGAGACATCGCAGTATTAGTCAGTCTTCAAACAACTTAGTAAGTTACTTCGCTGTATTCAGTATGATCGCACGATTTAGTCAGGCTGAGGCTCTCGAAGCCTATCCAATCAACGCTGTGAAATTGACAATTAGCAATGACTGGAGGGCGGATCGCAGGGCGCTAAGGGAAAATCAAGGTGATGGCAAATTCAGGTCATTAAACAGCACTTAGTAAGTTACTGCGCTCAATGTGACTTGCAGGGAGGTGTAAGTACTTCATCATCCAGAGCGCAGCGAAGGATCTTTTGGTCGATTTGACATCATTACAAAGGACGTCATTCCTGCGCAGGCAGGAATCTTTCTAAGTCTAATTGATGCTCATTTAAAAAACTTAGTAAGTTACTTCGCTGTGCTCAATATGACTGCTTTTTTAGCCCGCAGCTCAAAGCTCGTAACTAAAAACTAACCAACGCGTCATCCCGACCTTGTGGAGGGACCTTTT
>NZ_SMMD01000801.1 GCF_009711475.1 Fulvivirga aurantia | reverse complement strand
TTTTTGTGTCAAGACAAAAAATGAAAAAAGAGACAAAAGAGGCTAGCAAATCAATTGTAAGGTTGCTATTTATTCGAATATAGCCACAGCCCTAACAGGAGACCCCGTACCTCCTTTAATTTTAATAGGAAAGCCAATAAACCTAAATGCTCCCCGACCTATCAGAAGGTGCAGGTTAATCACATTTTCATAATGTGTAAAGCCCATCTCTCCGCAGATTCTATGTACATCTTTATTTGAAATTCCAGAGACTCCGGGAGCCATGGTTTCAACACCAAATGCTGCAATCTTTTGGTGGCCTAGCCACTCTGTAGCTTTGGCACTCAAGCCAGGGCCTTTAATCCAATTGGGTGTATCGTAATATTTCCGATAATGACCTGTATAAATTAAAACAGTGTCACCAGGCTTGATTTCAAGGTTATCTTTATCACAAGCTGCTTTGAGATCTCCTACTTCTATCAGCTGTTGAGGCGTTTTGTCAGAAAGATCCAGACAAATGCCTCTGGCATAGAAAGTGGTAAGTGGCATGGTGTCAATTGATTGACCTTTATTGGCAATGGTCATGTGGTTAAGAGCATCTACATGGGTGCCTGTATGCTCACTCATTTCTAATTTATAGACGCTAGGTGTGGAATTTTTAGTGTCTGTAACTCCCTGCCATTGCTCATGAGTAGCATGCACATCAATTTTTACATCTGGTAAGCCCTTGTAGGTTGGCATACCATTGTACACGTCCATGCTCAGATCGATTATTTCAACCATGTCTTTTATTTTAGAAAAACCAAAGCTTTACAGCCAGAGCGGTTACAGCTAAAATTAAGAATCGCTTGATCCATTTATCACCTTTGGCCACAGACCAACGACTAGCCACCCATGCGCCTAGCGAGTTACCTACAGCGAGAATAATACCGTACTCCCAATCAATTACATCTTCCCAAATAAATACCCCCAAAGAAGCTATGGTGTATATAAATACCACAAAAACTTTAGCGCTATTCGTTTTTACCAGGCTGAATTTATTGATGCCTGTGAGCGCTGCCATAATTAAGAACCCGACACCTGCCTGTATAAATCCACCATAAATACCGATAAAAAAGAAAGTGATAATACCGATGATGGTAGATTTTAAATCAGTACGTTCATCAGCCTCGTTGGTGTTGCCTTTAGGACCTATGATTGTCATCACCACTACCATAATCATGATGATAGCTATAATTTTATTAAATAAATCGGCATCTAGGTTTACAGAAATCTTTGCACCTATAATAGCCCCAAAAAGTGCCGAAATACCCAACCATAGTGAATATGGAAAGGCAGAAACCCCCTTTGATTTGAAGCCTAGAATTCCAAAAATGTTTTGAGAAAATATAGCCACCCGGTTAGAGGCGTTGGCCACCGCAGGAGGTAAGCCTAGAAAAATCAATATCGGCAAACTTATCAATGAGCCACCGCCAGCAACAACGTTTAGAAAACCGGCAGCAAAACCAACAACTACAAGTAATGCAGCGTCTAGTAAGGGTATATCCATAGATCTAATTTTCCGGCTAACTTAATTAATTTTTGGTTTAGTTAAAGACAGAATATTATTTGGTATACCCTTGATAAGCCACTCAGCTATTTTAACAAAAGCATATTGCCGCCAGTCGAATAGCGGTTAAATAATAACTACATGGTTTTTAACTTAGTATTCTCCTTAAGTTTTAAAATCAATAAAAATATGCGAGCTATTATCCTTTTCCTGTTATTGGTCTGCATGACCAGTCTTTCTTATTCTCAAAATACTTCAGACCTGCTACGAACACCAGCCATTAGCCCACAGGGTGATGTCGTGGCGTTTTCTTTTCAAGGTGATATCTGGCGGATGAATATAGATGGTGGTGAGCTAAGAAGACTTACTATTCACGAGGCCTATGAGTCTAATCCCGTTTGGAGTCCTAAAGGAGATCAAATAGCATTTACAGGAGCTCGCTATGGTAATAATGATGTTTTTACTGTAATCGCCAATGGCGGTGTGCCTAAAAGGCTGACACACCATTCTTCTGGTGATATGGCCTATGGCTGGAGTAATGATGAAATTCTTTTTACTACCCGAAGAGCATTTAGACAGGTAGAGTGGGATGCTGAAATTTATGCAGCATCACCAGCAGGTGGTACACCAGAGCGTATATTAAATGCAGTTGGTGACATGCCGGTTGCTTCTCCTAATGGTCGTTTCATAGCGATCGTTAGAGGTGCATGTAGAGTGGCTCGGGAGCAGTATAAAGGTCCGGCTGATAATGAAATCTGGATTTATGATACAAAAAATAATCAGTATCACCAGCTTACTGACAATGAGATGAACGACTATCTGCCCAGATGGTCTGATGATAACACGCTTTACTATATCAGCGCAACTTCAGGTCGCTATAATATTGTGAAACAGGCGATTGATGCACAAGGCAAAGCAAGTGGTGGTATAGAGGCGATCACAAATTTTAAAGATGATGGGGTCCGACACTTTGATATAGCGGCCAATACGATTGTTTTCGAAAGAAAAACATCATTATATAAGATGAAGGAGGGTGGCAGTGCAGAGGAAATTAAAGTAAATATTCAGGCTGATTATCGCTTTGACCCGGAAGAGCGCAAGACTTTTACAAATGGCATAAGTAACTATGTGGTTTCGCCAAACGGCAAATACATAGCCATGGAAATAAGGGGTGAGATTTTCGTCAAGGAAAATGATAAGGAGAAAAAGCGCAGTGTAAACATTAGCAACCACCCTTACCGTGATCAGCAACCTGCCTGGCTCAATGACTCAACCTTGCTATTCATTTCTGACCGTGACGGTCAAAAGGACATTTATCTGGCAAAGTCAGCTGATGACAGTAAGCCAGAGTTGTTTAAAACTCTAAAACTAGATATTGAGAAAATTACCAAAACAGGTGAGCACGAAATGTTTGTAGCAGTTTCTCCCGATGGTAAGAAAGTGGCTCACGGGGTCGGAAGAGGAATATTAAAGGTTTCTGAAATAGATGAAAAGGGCAAACTTTCTAATACCAAAACATTACTTGATGGCTGGTCGAACCCTCGTGGTGTGGCCTGGAGCCCTGACAGCAGGTGGCTGGCATACTCACTGAGTGACCTTAATTTTAACAGTGAAATATACATACACGCGGCTGATAATAGTAAGGAGCCTGTAAATGTAAGCATGCATCCAAGGGGTGATTATGGGCCGTTTTGGAGTGCAGATGGTAATAAATTAGGCTTTGTGTCTAACCGAAATAGCGGTGACAATGATGTTTGGTTTGTATGGCTCAACCGGGAAGAGTATGAGAAAACCGAACGCGACCGAGAAGAGGGTTACTATTTCGAAGATGAGGAAGAAGATGCTAACGAAGAAGATGCCAAGAAAGAGGGTAAGAAAGATGAAAAGGAAGTCAAACCTATTGTGATCGACTTTGAGCGGATACATGATAGGCTGGCTCAGGTTACTTCCATGCCTGGCAACGAGGGCTCTGTTGTGATTTCTAAGGATGGAGAGAAATTCTATTTCGTTACCTCAACAGGCCTTGATGAGGGCAGTGATCTTTATGAAGTGAAATGGGACGGTAAAGAAATAAAGCAGCTTACCAAAGGAGGTGCAAGACCTGGTAATTTAAGGTATTATACAGATGAGGATGAGATTTATTATACCTCACGCGGCTCGTTGGCTAAAATCAAGAAAGAAAAAACTACCAGATTGCCACATCGTGCCTCTATGGTGATAAACTACGCTGAAGAAAGAGAGCAGATTTTTGAAGAAGCATGGAGTGCACTCAACGAAGGGTTTTATGATCCTAAATTTCATGGTAATGATTGGGACGCACTAAAAAAGAAATATAAGCCATGGGCGCTTACCGCTTCTACTACGCAGGACTTTAGGTACATGTATAATATTATGCTGGGGCAACTCAATGCCAGTCATATGGGCCTTTATGGCTCAGATCCTGAGAAAACACAAAGAGAAAGTACTGGCCGACTGGGTATAGAAATAAAACCCGTAAAAAATGGTGTGGAGATAACTCATGTAGTGCCAAATACTCCTGCCGATAAGATTAAAAGTCAATTGAGAGAAGGGGAAGTAATTACCGCTGTCAACGGGCAAGATATTGATGGGAACACAAATTTCTACTCACTATTTGCTGAGGAAACAGATAATCAGGTATTGCTTAAGGTAGAAAATGCTCAGGGCACGTCACGAGAAGTGGTGATCAGGCCATCAAGAAGTATAAGTACAGATCTCTACGAAGAGTGGGTGAGAGAGCGCTCTGAGTTGACCAATAAATATTCTAATGGTCGATTAGGTTACATTCACATTCGAGGCATGAACATGACAAGCTTTGAGCGATTTGAACGAGAGCTTATGGCTAGCGGGTTGGGTAAAGACGGGATTGTTATCGATGTGCGTTACAATGGTGGCGGCTGGACTACCGATTATTTAATGACCGTGCTTAACGTAAAGCAACATGCCTACACCATCCCTAGAGGCGCTGTGGATGACCTCCAGAAAGAAAATAAGAAGTACAGAGATTACTATCCTTACAGTGAGCGTTTGCCACTTTCCAGCTGGACTAAGCCATCGGTAGCCATGTGTAACGAAAGTAGCTACTCTAATGCAGAAATTTTCTCTCACGCTTACAAGACGCTGGATATTGGTACGCTGGTCGGCAAACCTACCTTTGGTGCCGTGATTTCAACTGGGGGTCAGGGTTTAATCGATGGCTCTTATGTGAGAATGCCTTTTAGAGCATGGTACGTAAAAGCTACTGGAGAAAACATGGAAAACGGACCCGCTGTGCCAGATGTACTTGTAGACAATGCGCCTGATAGTAAGGCCAATGGTGAAGACCCACAATTGAAGAAGGCTGTAGAAGTATTGCTGGGCGAAATGGGAGAGTAGTAAGATGTGAATTCACAAAACCTCACCATACCAGTCGGTTTGGTGAGGTTTTTTATTTGCTCATCTTACCTGAGCCTTTCTAACTACACGGGCAAATAACCCCGGGAAAAACCTTTTGAGGTACACGCCATAAATCTCTTTACCGCCTATGTACACTTCATTTTTCTGACGCCTTATGGCTTTAGCCATTTTCTTTGCGCATTTAGCCGCACTCATCCCGTTGGCCTGGGCATCATCCATTTGATTAAGTTTTTCACCACTTTCTGTAAGTGCATTTACGGATACATTGGTTTTTATAAAACCAGGGCAAAGTATAGTGACCGTAATATTGTCTTTCCATAATTCTGCGCGTAACGCATCGAAGAAGCCGTGTAGAGCATGCTTTGATGCAGCATATCCTGAGCGATAGGGCGTCCCAAACTTGCCAACCAAACTTGAAACAACGGCAATTTGTCCGGCTTTGCGCTCAAGAAAATGAGGTAATAATGCCTTTGTCAAAGCTATAGTTCCAAAGTAGTTTACTTCCATCAGCTTCTTATCAACTTCCAGCTTCGTGTCTTTAGCTAATGAGCGCTGACTCACACCTCCATTATTGATCAGAATATCAACATGACCAAAGGCGAGTAGGGCAGTTTCTACCGCTAAATGCATGGTATCTGTAAAAGTAAGGTCTAAAGGAAGTGTAGCTACTTCAGCTGGTGTTTTGCATAAGTTTTTCACACGATCAAGCTCCTCTTTTCTCCGTGCAGAAATGATCAGTTTGGCTCCCTGCCTGGAGAGCTCGATAGCTAAGGCCTCGCCAATTCCTGAAGAAGCTCCGGTAATCCACACTACCTTGTTTTTAAACTTTGTCATAACACTCTTTATAAAAAGGCTGTTTATCAATTCGAATGCCTCAAGATACAAACATTGCCGAGAAAACTTACGACCTAATAACTGACGATGGAGAAACACGTGCCTGCGATGCAATAGCTGAGGAGGCCTGTCAGGAGGCTCCGGGAAGTTTTTTTAAAAATGCATTTAATGGTTTTTGTACCAAGCTAGCCGAGCAGTTAACGAGTCCGGGGGTTGTCATTCCTTGGGTGCTGTCAGTGCTTAATGCCTCGGTAGGTCTTTCAGGTCTGCTTGTGCCTATCAAAAATGCCGGTTCTCTTCTACCACAACTGATCGTATCAGCCAAAATAAGGGCTTTTGCTGTGAGAAAGTACTTCTGGGCAGGGGCTGGGATTATGCAAGGTATCATGCTGGCACTGATGGCATGGGTCATTTATGCACTTGATGGGAATCTGGCAGGTTACCTGATTGTAGCTGGTTTGTTTATTTACAGTGTAGCCAGCGGGGTGGGTTCGATAGCCTTCAAAGACGTAATGGGCAAAACGATACCCAAAGGTAAGCGCGGCCGACTGTTGGCACTAAGAGCCACTGGTGGAGGTGTACTCACGGTAGTGGCAGGTCTAATCTTCTATTTCTACTTCAATGAAAACACATCTGAGATTGTCTATGTTGGCTTGTTTGCCATTGCAGCAGTATTGTGGTGGCTGGCAGCAGCACTATTCGCCTCTATAGATGAGAAAAAAGGAGCACAAGAAGGAGGGAGAACTCCCATTCAGGAGTTGAAAAACGGCTTCACAATATTAAAAGAAGACACGAATTTTAGAAATTTTCTGATTACACGAGCACTGCTAATGGCCATACCCTTGGCTCAGCCTTTTCTCATTTTATATGCCAGAGAAATATTGGATGCAAGCCTTCAGGGGCTGGGACTCTTCGTAATCGTTACTGGTATTTCCAATGCAGTAAGCAGTCCGTTTTGGGGAAAATTTGCCGACAAAAGCAGTCGTGGATTAATGGCGGTTGTTGCTGTTTTAGGAATAGTTACGTGCCTGTATGCTGCGTTTTTCGAGCAGCTTCCCGACTCATGGCAGCACATTTATGCGTATGCACCTGTTTTCTTCCTCATAGTGATGGCCCACGGGGGTGCACGACTAAGCAGAAAAACTTATTTGGTTGATTATGCTCCTAAAAAAGAAAGACCACTATATGTTTCCCTTGCCAATACTGTCATTGGGATTTTTACCATA
Source organism: Fulvivirga aurantia (assembly GCF_009711475.1). Lineage (GTDB taxonomy): Bacteria > Bacteroidota > Bacteroidia > Cytophagales > Cyclobacteriaceae > Fulvivirga > Fulvivirga aurantia. The sequence goes on along the minus strand of NZ_SMMD01000801.1, from coordinate 1,759 downwards.
CTCACTGCCGGCATCGGTATCATAGCAGAAGCCTTTAGTTTGCAGGTGCTACTGTATTTTCTAATGGCTATGCTGCTTGTAGCTATAGTGCTTTCTATTCAACTTAAAAAAACCTGATTTAGGCTCGCTTGTAGAGTACAAAGTCAAAAGGATACTTGTGTTTGTGGTCAACAGGGTGCGGTAGTCGTTCAACTTCTTTCCACTTGAGTTTATCAAACTCCGGGAAATAGGCATCACCCTCAAAAACCTCATGTATTTCTGTTAAATACATAATATGCGCCACACCCAATCCCAGGTTATAAATCTGACCACCACCTATGATAAACGCTTCATTTTCACCATTTTTCTCAGCTATTTCTAACGCCTCTTCCAGACTATTGACTACCAGGGCGCCCTCAGCCTCGTAGTCATCCTGACGGGTAATAATAATATTGGTACGGTTGGGCAAAGGCCTGTATTTAGGGGGTAACGATTCGAAATTTTTTCTACCCATGATTACATGATGACCGGTAGTTTTCTGCATAAAATACTGCATGTCGTCTGGTAGGTGCCAGATCATATCATTGTTTTTACCGATTACATTGTTTTCCGCAATAGCGGCAATCATGGAAATTTTCATTTGAAACAGTTTTTGGTTTTACGTGAGGCAAATGTAACCAATTCAATAGGCATTAGTTTTGAGTTTTTTTGTTTATTAAGATCAGAATGGCCCCACTTTTGTTTTCTATACAAGCGTTCAAATACGTAACTTAATAATATGAGAAAGAATTGGCTGGTAGTGGCGCTCATTGGTTTGTCTATAGTAGCAACTGCGCAAGAAAAAGAACAACTATTTTATTACTTGAAGGTGTCTTCAGCTAATGTATCCATTAATTGCTATATCAACGGATTTCCCGTTTATGAAATAGATAATGAAGGTCAGGTTACCAATCAAATACCAGTAAACCTTTCTCTAATTGGGAAAGACAATATATTGACTATTGAAGCCATGCCGGAGGGTGAGAATGCTTTTGTAAAAGGAAATATCGCAGCTTATGGCGGTGGTGAAATGGTATCGACAGATGATAATAAACAAGGCATTGTCTCCTTCGATTTTATGGTGACTGATAGTGTAGGAGAGGAGTTTAAGTTTGATAACGAGCAGTTTGATTATAGCGCTACCATCAAACATTTGCCACCAATTACCGACATTGATGAGCTAAAAGAATATGGAGTAAAAATTCAAGCGCTGATTGGTGCGAAGAAAACAAAAAAGCTCATCGAAGAAATGTCTCCAAAAATTGAAGATACCGCAGAGGCTTTCTCTGTAGATGCTTCTATTATGTATGAGAACATGGAGCAGGTGTTGGCCAATAATATATTCAATACGCAATGGCAGAAAGTTGAGCGAGAGCAAATCGTACCGGTTTCTTACAATGATGGTAAGATATGGGAGCTCACCCTTGAAGGTGACAAGCCTTTAATATATGCTGAGGAAGCCGATGGAGGTTCAGCGTTTATGAAAATTTATGTAGCCAGAATTGACGGCCAGCTACGTGTCGTGAGATAGGGTGAGGTTGAATCTCAATGCTAAACACTAATTCTTAATATCACAGGTAGTAGGTACACTAAATCGAAGCGTCATTCTGAGTGCAACGAAGAATCTCGTTCAGGATATGTCATACCTTTATTCGTTAGCCTTTAAGTCTTACCAAGCCTCGAAGGCTTAATAAGACTGGTCTATAATTTTATTGATTCCATCCCTCCAAGGGATGGAATC
>NZ_SMMD01000852.1 GCF_009711475.1 Fulvivirga aurantia | reverse complement strand
AGACATTTTATTAATTATTTAGAAAATATACCGTAGACCAACGCCCCCCTGTAGCCTCATCCAGCCCGGATCTTCAACTACATCATAATAGCCTTCTACTTCGAGAAATGCAGAAATAGGCAGTTCGAAATAGGCATATTCGATACCAACAGCGGCTACTGGTCCCATCGTTACATTACTAACGTTGAGTTTACCTATTTCATTTTCTGTAAAGTTTATTTCCAGAATATATTCGTACTCGATATCTAACTGTCTCCATTGCCAACCTGCACCCACATACCACTGCAGCCCTTTAAGCAAATCTGAGGCATCTTGCTGAAATAGTACTTTACCCTCGAGCACCCATTCGCTATTTACCTTGTGTGTAGTATAGCTAATGCCCTGGTCACTATTTAGGGTGTCTTGTGTTGTATAATTTGAGAAATTATTGCGATGATACTCACTGTAAAGTCCGCTGGCTGCCGAACCCGCATCGATCACAAAGCCAAGCCTCTTATGAGGGTAAAACTTGTAAGTAAAAGCAAACGGATCCCCAAGCTTAAAACCAATGCCATGATAAGGATACTGACTGTCTTCAAAAATGGGGCAAACCACGGAGGCTTTGCTTCGTGAAATGTTAATGGGTTTATACCTTCCTTTATAAAAATTAGTCGATCTTTTCTTTTGCGCCACTGCCTCTGGTGCGAGAGCAATTAGCCATGAGCAAATTAGAAAGACGAGATAGCGATATTGCATTATTTAGGTTTTGGCAAAGCTGCAGATAAAGCTACAAAATAATTAAATTATTTCTTTGTATTGCATTTTATGAAGCTGAGCGTAATACCCATCCTTTGAAATTAATTCGTCATGAGTACCTGTTTCTTTTATCTCTCCCTTATCTAGTACAATTATTTTATCTGCTTTTTGGATTGTAGAAAGCCTGTGTGCAATTACAATTGATGTCCTGCCTTTCATCATCTTGTCTATCGCCTGCTGGATAAGCTCCTCAGTTTCAGTATCTACTGACGAAGTGGCTTCATCTAAAACCAAAATTTTAGGATCATAAACCATGGCACGCACAAAAGAAATTAGCTGTCGTTGCCCTACTGATAAAGTTGACCCTCTCTCCTGTACATTATAATCGAGGCCACCTGGTAATTTTTCTATGAACTTTCTGGCACCCACAAGATCTGCAGCATTTAGCATTTCTTTTTCACCAATCTCTTCATTGCCGAGATTAATATTTTGACCAATGGTATCAGAAAACAGAAATACATCTTGTAAAACAAGTCCTAGCTTGGCTCTCAAAGACTCCAGCTCATACTCTCTGATGTCTTTACCATCTACCTCGATAGTGCCTCTATTTATATCATAAAACCTATTGAGCAGGTTTATCACAGACGATTTACCCGCACCTGTGGCACCTACTAAAGCCACTGTTTCTCCTGATTTTACATCGAAGGAAATATCTTTTAGTACATACTCATTGTCTTTATAGGCAAACCATACATTTTTAAATGACACGTCACCATCTATATGGTCAGGCTCATGAGTACCTTCATTAGGAATGTGCTCATCATTGTCTAGCAATTTCATGATCCTTGATGAGCTCACTATACCAAGCTGCAGTGTATTGAACCTATCAGCAATCATCCTTATAGGCCTGAAGAACATCTGAATGTACATAATAAAGGCAATCAGCTTACCCATGGTAATTCCTGTTATTGCCTCATTTATGACCCCCTTAGCTCCATACCATACCAAAAGGCCTATACCTGCCGCACTGATAATTTCAGCTACCGGAAAGTAAATAGAATAATAAAGAACGGATTTTAAATTTGCTCTGCGATGCTCCCGATTAATCTCTTTAAATTTCTCTTCTTCTCTCTTTTCACTACCAAAAATCTGCACGATACTCATACCGGTGATATGCTCCTGTACAAAAGAATTCAGGTTAGAAACGGCATTTCTCACATCATTGAAAGCCACCTTAATTTTTTCTTTGAAGATATAGGTACTGATCAATAAAATAGGCAATGTAGACAAACTGATGAGTGCCAATCGCCAGTCACTCACAAACATTACGATGAGTATAAAAACCAGCTGTAGTAAGTCACCCACCATAGCGGCTAACCCTTGTGAGAATACATCGGCCAATGTCTCCACATCGCTTATTGTACGGGTCACGAGTCGACCAATTGGCGTATTATCAAAAAATTTTAGTTTAAGCCTCACTAGATGCTTGTATAATTGAACACGAATATCTCGAATGATATACTGGCCCAACCAACCTGACATAAAAGTATGCAGGTATTGCACAATAGCTCTTAAAACTAACAGGCCAACTAAGATCATGATCATCATGACCATGCCGTTGTAGTCGCCAAAAGCTACATATTTATCAAGTGTTTGTTGTATGAGTAACGGTTGTAAAGGTGCCAATACACCTAAACCTACTGTGAGTAAAATCAGAAAGTAAAACTTTCCATTGTAGGGCTTCACGAATTTCATCAGCCGCTTCAGCACCTTAAAATCTACTATACTCCCGCTGTTTACTTTCTCTTTTTCCAAGTGCTAGGTAAATATTTCTTCAGGATAGGTTACCGATGTTAAATAAAGTCCTACTGCCGGAGCTGCCGAACCAGCCTGGCGTCTATCCTTGTTTTCAATTATTTCTTTGAAGCTATCGATTGTCAGCCTTCCGGTACCTACTTCTAGTAAGGTCCCTACCAGTGCTCTTACCATCCCTCTCAAAAACCGGTTGGCAGTGACATGAAAAGTAATATACTGACCGTCCTTTTCCCATCGCGCTTCTGTAATGGTGCAAATAAAGTTATTAACTTCTGTTTTCACTCTACTAAACGCCTGAAAATCATGCTCCCCGAGTAATAACGCAGCGGCTTGATTCATGGTTTTAATATCTATTTCTTTTGTATAATAGTAAGCCCTCCCTTGCGCAAATGGCCACTTTTGATTTGTGATTCGGTACTCGTAAGACCTACTCGTAGCATCAAAACGAGCATGAGCCTCATCGCCCACTCTAGCTATTTTTTGAATGCTAATAGTCGGTGGCAGGAAGCTATTCAGCTTAAAACGCAATTTTTCTGTATCTATCTTCGTCTGTAAATCAGCATGAAAGAATTGTTGCTCACAATGCACCCCGGTATCGGTTCTGCCACTACCCATGATGGTTATATTTTCCCGGGAAATTGTCGACAAAGCCTCTTCCACCACCTGCTGTACAGAAATGGCATTTTTTTGTCGCTGCCACCCATGATAGCTGTCCCCATCGTAAGCTATTTCAAAAAAGTATCTCAAGATTCTTCCCCGTTCATAAATTTCTGAAATAGGTCTACATACTGGCTCACATGATAGCCATCGAGCAGCGCATGATGCACATGCACAGACATCGGCATCATTTTTTTATCACCATCATCGTACAACTTGCCAAAACTTATCTTTGGTACTGAGTCAGGTCTTTCTAGATCTCTTGCATGAGATATTGAAGTAAATTTTAGCCAGGGCAGGGCGGAGTAATAGATTACATGTTGCTCGTCACCCGGTTTGAGTGTACTTTCTGCCTTTACTTTATCTGTAACTTTCCTGGCTTCTTTACAGAAAACCTCAAAATCAGGGTGAAATGGAAAATAAGAAAACCCAAATGTGCCATCTTCGCGACCGACTGTAGGTGCCGGATCGATGCGCTCATATATCACGACTTTGTCACCTTCTATACGGTATTTGAATGGCTCTACTGTGTTTACTGCTTTGAGTGAGTTGTAGAGGTAATAGAGGTAAAATGAGTGGCCATTTTCTTTGGCAAATTTGTGAGCCAAAGTGCAATCGATATCTACCACGATGCCATAAAAAGGCTCGGAAAACCCCCTGAAGAAATGGAAATGATCTCTCCTGTTCCAGGCGTCTATATCTAGATAGGTCTTATTCAAAGCTTAGAGGTAATTAAGAACTTCTGATAATGATTCAACCTGTTGATAACCCACACCATGATCTTCGTCTTTACTCACAGCCTCATGCTGCCACGTAATTTCATAAGGCACATATATGGCTTTAGCCCCTATTTTTACAACTGGTAAAATATCTGATTTTAGAGAATTCCCAATCATCAGAAATTCTTCAGGCTTTACATCAAGGTGTTTAATAAGCTTTTGATAATCTCTTTCATGCTTATTACTCATTACTTCCACATGGTGGAAGAATTTTTCTAACTGAGATTTTTCCAGCTTTCTTTGCTGATCCAGCAGATCACCTTTGGTCACCAATATTATTCGGTATCGATCTTTAAGCTCATTTAGGATATTTTCTACCTCATCGAGCAATTCTACAGGCTTATTGAGCATTTCTTTACCTAAAGAAAGCACTTTGGCAAACATCTCATGAGTCGCCTTTTCACCTGCTATTTCAACTACAGTTTCGGTCATAGAAAGCATAAACCCTTTGATACCAAACCCATAGATTTCCAGGTTTTTCATTTCAATATCAAAAAGAATTTTCATGACCTCCTCTTTTGGCAAGAAATCAGAGAGTAGCTCACAAAATGCGTCTTCTGCTTCTCTGAAGTAGTTTTCGTTTACCCAAAGCGTATCATCAGCATCGAAGCCAATTACTTTTAATGCCATATTTTGGTTAGACTTTTTCGTAAATGACAGCAGCACCTTGCCCTACACCAATACACATGGTGGCGAGTCCGTACTTTACGTTTTCTCTTTTTTGCATTTCGTGAATTAGTGTAGCACTTATACGAGTACCACTAGCTCCTAGAGGATGACCTATAGCTATTGAGCCTCCATTCACATTCACAATGTCAGGATTAAGTCCCAAGTCCTGTATACAAGCCAGTGATTGAGAAGCAAATGCTTCATTTAGCTCAACCAAATCAAGGTCTTTTACTTCCAGGCCTGCTCTTTTTAATGCCTTTTGTGTAGCTGGTATTGGTCCCACACCCATACAGTCTGGAGTTACACCAGCTATTGCCATTGATACCACTCTCACTTTTGGTTTGAGGTTATATTTCTTTAATACATCTTCATTCACTAATAAAGAGACAGCCGCACCATCATTAACACCAGATGCGTTTCCGGCCGTCACGGTACCATCTTTCTTAAAAGCAGGCTTAAGTGAGGCTAGTTTATCCACAGAAGATAACCTGGGGTGCTCATCTGTATCGAAAATAATTGGATCTTTTTTACGCTGCGGTACATGTACTGGCACAATCTCATCTTTAAACTTATCCGCTTCAAAAGCTGCCTTATACTTCAATTGTGTGTTATGAGAAAACTCATCCTGAGCTTCTCGTGAAATTTTCCATTTATCAGCTACATTTTCTGCAGTCTCTCCCATGCTGTATGGGTAGTACATGTCGGCCAATTTAGGGTTTACAAACCTCCAGCCAATGGTAGTATCGTAGCTTTCTATTTTACGGCTGTAAGCAGACTCCGCTTTTGCCATAACAAATGGCGCACGACTCATGCTTTCTACACCTCCTGCCAAGTATGCCTGCCCCTCATTTAGCATGATAGCTCTTGAGGCATCCATGATTGATTGAAGGCCAGAGGCGCATAGCCTATTAACGGTAACACCACCAACTTCTATTGGCAATCCTGCCATCAATAGAGCCATTCTGGCTACGTTTCTATTATCTTCTCCTGCTTGATTGGCAGCACCAAAAATTACGTCTTCCAGTAATTTTGGATCCAGGTTTGGGTTTCTTTCAATAATTGCTTTGATCACATGAGCGGCCAGGTCATCTGGTCGCACCGAAGCTAATGTACCTCCAAACTTGCCCACAGGCGTCCTCAAAATATCAACTATATATGCTGTTTTCATCGCTTATTCTGTTTTGTAATCAATTTTCAATTAGCGTAATTTGCACTCGCAATTTAAGTCAATAGCCATATGTTACAAAGGATTCAAACCGTATTTCTCCTTTTAGTCGTACTCCTGATGGGAGCTCATCTTCTACTGCCATTATGGTCTTTCAGCTCGGAGGACTCAGAAGTGTATTACAAACTATTCTCCTATTATTTTGAAAGTAACCCTGGAACTGAAGAAGCCTCCAGTACAGTTTATTTTCCCTTTGCTACTGTAGCTTGTCTTGCTGTTGCATCAATCGTAGTGACAATAATTGAAATCAGTAAGTTCAAAAACCGATTGTTGCAAATGAAATTAGGCGCCCTTAACTCTATTTTTATGGCTGGCACCATGGGGTTAGGTGTTTATTTTGCTACTGACTTAATGGAAGTAAAACAAGTGGTGGGTAGCTACGGACCAGGTCTTTTTTTACCAGGTGCAGCCATGATTCTTAATGTAATCGCTAACAGATTTATCAGAAAAGACGAGAGGCTGGTCAGGTCTGTAGATAGAATTAGATAAAAAAAAAGAACCCCGCGAGGGGCTCTCTCAAAATCTATCTGTAAACCTCAGATTAGTTTACCATTACTCTTCTTTTGTTGCTTTCGCCACTGTTAGTATACTCAAGGTAGTACATTCCTTTAGAAATCTCCTTACCTTCAAGCACATCAACTTTAAAAGTGCTGATGGCTAACTTCTCTATGATTAATGTGCCATGTGCATCATATAATCTGATTGAAGCCTTGTCTGATGGGTTGCTATCCAAAGCAACTATCAATTGATTCCCTGTAGAAGGGTTAGGATATACTTCAAAGTCAGTTGATATTGTGTACTCTACACTGATAGTTTCGTGTATTGTTTGCTTACCATCAAAGTCTTGCTGTACAAGTCTGTAATAGTTAGCGCCATTAGCCGGTAAGTCATCTACAAACTGGTAGTTATTTACTTCATTGCTCGTGCCATTTCCTCTTACGTTGCCGATGTATAAAAACTCACCATCTACCATTCTCTCTACTATAAAACGCTCGTTGTTTAATTCGCTGGCTGTAGTCCAGTTTAAGATAACCTCATTAGTTGTTGATGAACCGCTGAAGCTTACAAGGGAAACAGGTAAAGCAGAATCTTCACTTGTTATTGTCCAGTCAGAAAAGTGGTTTGTAACTATAGTGGCACTCGTTCTTTTACCATTTACGTTAGAGGCTATTTCTGTAGCTCCACCAACGATCTCCCACTCAGTACCATTTGTAAATCTGTACATCTGCATCGGTAGAGTAATATCATTACCATTATCAAACCCCTCAAACCACTGCATCGATATCTCTCTACCACTTACAGGTTGATTTTCTACAGTTACATTCCAGGTTACTGCAATGCTTTCTTCACCTGGATTGAAGTTGATGCCAGATGGACCCGTCATTCTAAGCATACTCACGCTACCCAAATCATCAATACCCGTTTCTATAGTGTAGCCGAAGAATGACAAACCTCCAGTTCCTATTAGTCTCTCTTTCATTTCAACAAATCCGATTACTTTGCTGTTAGTAGACTCAACAGGGTCAGATGCTGTTGTTTCATAAATTACTTTACCAACACTGTTGGTATGTAAATCTCCATTTATAAATTGAGTGCTATCAGTAACAGTAATAGGCTGGTTGCCCAATTTCACGCCATTAGCGGAATTTATTACCATTTTCTCAATTACAGGCGCGGAACCAAATACATTATTTGGTAAAACCATTTGACCATTTGCGATCTCACCAGCTTTTCCAAACGCTAAAGTTGTGGCAGGAGCCAGTACAAATTTACCTTTTCCTGGCACCACATTGATCGGTGATATGTCAGTATGTAAGTTCATTACACCGCCATTGAAGACAAAATTGCCTCTTTCCATAGTTACTTTTCCACCAATTTCTAAATCAGATCCGCTGGCAACTACCACATCTATTCTTACACCATTATTATCTTTCAATGTAAGTGATGAGCCATTTTCTACAAAAACATCAACTCCATCAATTCCTGATACATTAAGCACTTTATTAACAGAATCAGCCGACATTGTAATATGAGTGTTATTTCTAACAATTAATGCTCCCACAGTTTGATTCTGAACATGTAGCAAATTAACCGTGTCTCCGGAATTAAAAAGTAAAACATCATTATTTGCAAGTATCGCAAGAGCTCTTACCGGACTCCAATTGGTAGGTAGATAATATCTATCACCCAATAGTCCTTCACCTCCATTCCAGATATAGGTATTTTGCCCTAAAGCATTGATTGCCAGAATCAAAGAAAACGCGAGTGTGATTAATGATTTCATGATGTTAGTGTTTTGTTACTTCAAATATTGCAATCAGAAGCGTCCAAAACATGAGTGAAAATCTGATTTTCAAAATCGCTCAAAAACGGCCTAAATCTTACACAGAACAGAATTTTCCTTTTTTACAAACCATTTATCGAAAAACTCCTCAGTGAATCCTGTAAACTGACATCGGGGCAAACCCTGAGAAATGTATCAGGGAAAACTGCCAATATGTCATTTTTGCAAGGTTGGAACAGTGTTTGAAATCTGGAAGGCATCGAATTTTATTTAACTAAAACTTAAACAGATAATGGAAAAGGGTACAATTTCAATCCATACCGAAAACATATTCCCGATCATTAAAAAGTTTCTCTATTCAGATCATGAAATCTTTTTAAGAGAGCTTGTATCTAACGCGGTAGATGCCACTCAAAAGCTTAAGCGTATGTCTAGCTTAGGTGAGTACAAAGAAGAAATGGGAGATCTTACCATCGAGGTGAGCTTTGATAAAGACAAGAAAACCATAACCGTAAGCGATCGCGGTATTGGTATGACTGCCGAAGAGATTAAAAAGTACATCAACCAGATTGCTTTTTCAGGTGCAACCGAGTTTGTTGAGAAGTTCAAAGACAAGGGTGACGCCAAAGATATCATTGGTAAGTTCGGTCTGGGTTTCTACTCAGCATTTATGGTTGCTAAGCAAGTAGAAATTATCAGTAAATCTCGTGAGAAAGGAACCGAAGCAGCCAGATGGGTATGTGACGGATCTACGGAGTTTGAAATTGGACCTGCAGAGAAAGAAGATAGAGGTACTGATATTATTCTGCATATCGCAGACGACTCAGAAGAGTTTTTAGATGAGTGGAGACTAAAGGGAATACTGGATAAGTATTGCAAATTCTTACCGGTGCCTATAAAATTTGGTAAAGAAACCGAGCAGGTAGAAGATGGCAAAGACGAAGAAGGTAAGCCTAAGTATAAGTCAGTAGAAAAAGATCGTATCATAAACGATACCGACCCTCTATGGACTAAAACTCCTGCTGACTTGACTGATGAGGATTATCTCAAATTCTATAAGGAGCTATATCCAATGTCAGAAGATCCATTATTCTGGATTCACCTGAATGTAGATTATCCTTTTAATCTTACAGGTATTCTGTATTTCCCTAAGGTTAAAAACGATTTCGAAGTTCAGAAAAATAAAATACAACTATATTCTAGACAGGTATTTATCACAGACGAAGTTAAAGATGTGGTGCCTGAGTTCCTCATGTTGCTTCATGGTGTAATTGACTCGCCTGACATTCCACTAAACGTATCGAGAAGTTACCTACAGTCTGACAGTAATGTAAAGAAGATAAATTCTCACATCACTAAAAAAGTGGCCGATAAACTAGGTGAGCTATTTAAGAAGGACAGAGCCAGCTTTGAGTCTAAGTGGGATGATGTAGGCATTTTCGTAAAATACGGAATGATCAGTGAAGAGAAGTTTTACGAAAAAGCTAAGGATTTTGGCTTATTTAAAAACACAGAAGGTAAGTTCTTCACATTTGATGAATACAAAGAGCATATCTCGGCCAACCAGACTGATAAAGATGGCAATGCCATATATTTATACACCACTGACCCTGGCAAGCAAGACGCTTATATACAGAGCGCCAAAAATAAGGGATATGATGTGTTGTTGATGGATGGTGTGATAGATAGCCATGTGATAAACTTCCTGGAGCAGAAGCTGGAAAAAACACAGCTTAAGCGTGTAGATGCCGACACTGTAGATAAACTCATTGATAAAGATGAGAAAATTGAAAGTGTGTTGAGCGAAAAAGAGGAAGAGAAAGTAAAGGAGATATTTGAAAAGGCCATTGACAATAAGAACATGACAATCAAAGTCGAGTCACTTTCTCCTGACGAAATGCCTGTGACTATAACCATGTCTGAGTTTATGAGAAGAATGAAAGATATGGCTAAAACCGGAGGAGGTGGTTACGCGATGATGGGCAATATGCCAGATCAGTTTGATGTAACTGTAAATGCCAACCACGCAGTAATCAGTAAAATCTTAAAAGCTAAGAAAGAAGAGAAAAAGGCACAATTAGCCAAGCAATCATATGACCTGGCTATGCTGTCTCAAAATATGCTGTCAGGTGCAGACCTTACAAACTTCATAAGAAGAAGTGTAGAGTTGTCTGCTGAGTAAGCATATTATTAAAACAATCAATGCAACATCCGGGGTTTATATAAGCTCCGGATGCTTTCGTTTATAGCACAACGGAACTTTTAAAAGCGAGCTTTCATTTGAAATAAAAAAGCTGTTATTTCGTTTCGATCACAGAAAAAAATGCATTTAAAGAAACTAATCATAATAGCCACTATGCTGGCAGGATGCTTTACACTCTCAAAGGCTCAGGTGGTAGACCCTGAAAGCCGGGATGAAATGTTTACCATCGACACTCCTATAACTATTGAGCTAGATGATAACGAAGAAGAGGAAGACGATTTTGTAAAGCCTAAAGAAAAGAAACGTAAGAAAAAGGTATTTTATGGCTTAAAAACAAAAAAGCGTTATACCAAAGAAGGCTATGGGGAAAAGACTACTGTAGAGCTTTTTTATGTACTGAAAGAACCACTACCGCTTGACCCTTATGTGAGGGATATCTATTGGCTCGATTACCGTAGAGGAGCCATAAGAAAGGGTGGCAAGTTTGACCCAAAACATGGGGCGATACTCCATGGCCCATATGAGAAAAGACGTGGTGATCAAACACTTGAAGAAGGTATATTCTATAAAGGAATGAAGCACGGCCGCTGGGTGAGTTATGATAAAGACAACTTACTGGTAGATAAGGAGAAATACTACAAAGGCTGGCCAAAAGAGTCCCTCGTAAGTTACTATGGTACCGAGAGAGATAAAATGAAAGAGATCGTACCGATCGAGTACCAGGAAAAGGAAGGCAACTACTATTACTTTCATGAAAATGGCAGAGTAGCAGTAAAAGGAGAGTTTAAATGGGACCAAAAGGTTGGTGATTGGATAGAATACTACACCACGGGCCGAAGAAAAAAGATAATAAGATACTCCAAAGATCCATTTGACGATGAGTTCAGACCTTACATCTGGAAAGAATGGACTCCTAAAGGCCAATTGGTCTATGAGAGCAGATAGGCACCACTCACATAAAATAATACAATATTTTAATCGTAAATAATTATTATTTATTACATCAGTAATAATTGTTTATTTTCTTTCAGACAATCCACATAAAACTACTTTAATAAGATCGCTTAATTAGTTATCTTAAATAAGCTGAATTATTCGTTTT
>NZ_SMMD01000191.1 GCF_009711475.1 Fulvivirga aurantia | reverse complement strand
CCAAAATCAAATGCATCGTAAGAAACATACGATCCAAGGGCAAATAATATCAAAACAAAAGAGATCAATACGATATCTTTTTGACTAAAGTTGAGCTGCCTGCGGTCGCCTGTTGTACCATATCTGGGCTGCGTATTAAGCACAACAATATCCAAAATCATTTTTGGCACCGCCAGGTGTTCTCTCAAAAACATTGCCATATTCATATCACCCTCTGCCTCAAACCCTGAGGCGCTTACACCAAAGTGATAAGCTAAAAAGATAGCTCGCTGTAGATGAAACCCCTGGCTAACTATGATTAGATTCTGCAGGCCGAAAGTCTCCTTAGATCTTACAATAGAATCTAAAGTGCGAAAACCTGCAAAATCAAGCTTTATGAGCGTTGAAGGAACACCTCTGTTTATAAGGCTTTGCTTCATATCTTTAGGCTCATTGTAATTTTCATCGCTATTATCTCCACTTATCCAGATTTCGCCAATGTATCCCGCTTTGTAAAGCTTAACAACGGCATCCACCCTGTAAGTGTAATATACGTTTTCACTTTCTCCATCCTGCAGATATTTGTTTGTACCAAGTAATAGTACTGTGTACTTACCTTTCTTCATTTGATTTGGCTCACCATATATCCTCATATTGGTATAGAAATCGACAAATAGATTGGCTAAAAACACAAAAAGAAGGGTAGTAAAGATTAAGCTCAGAAAACGCTTTAAGAGCCAGAGCAGGCCGTCAAGAACAAATACTCCAGAGTAGTACCTGTTTAGTTTATGAAGCACCACGTAATCTACAATACCGTGAATTATCATGATGCAGGAGGCCAGAAATACAAACCCCAAAGCACTCCAGGTGTCCATATATCTCCAGTACTCTTTGCCCTCGTCTATGACTGACTGAAGTGT
>NZ_SMMD01000292.1 GCF_009711475.1 Fulvivirga aurantia | reverse complement strand
GAGATTCCTGATCTCCGCTGCACTACGTCAGGAATGACAAAAAGGAGAGGGTTGCTCATTTTACAGCGGAATAAATATTGATTGAGAACACTCGTCAGACCACTCAAAGTGGTCTGACGAATAAGTCAGGTGAGATAGAAGCTCAAAGCTCATGACTAAAAGCTAACAGCTCGTATTTATTTCTCAAAAACAATCAATCGATTATCTACAGTGAGCTTACGAAAACCATAATTTTCCTTAATGAAGCTTAAGCTATCCTCATGGTAAAAAAACACATGGGTAAGATCGTTTTTGTAGTACCACTTTTCAAAATTAAGCTGCTCCGTAAAAAGATCTGTCATGCAGATAAGGTGACCACCTGGTAGTAGATGGTTATACAAAAACTTAAACTCAGCGGCTGGGTCATGAAAGTGCTCCATAACCTCGCAGCATACTATGTAATCATATTCTCGTTTTAAGGCATCTTGATTATTGTCGAAATATGGGTCATAGGTGGTAATGTCATACCCCTGATCTCTTAGCAATTTTGTGATAACAGGCCCAGGACCTGCACCATAATCTAATCCCTTGGCATTCTGGGTTAGGTTACTTAAAACGTAACTAGTGATTGGAGAAACAAATTTTTGATACCCAGGATCGTTTACATCGTTGTTGTGCGTGGTGTAGCGATACTTTTCCTTACTGGGATTGATGAAGTCTGATTTTGCAACCAAAACACCATTGCATTTTTCACACTTATAATATATTCTTGCCCTATCCTCGAAAAAGGGCTGTGAAGCACCCTTACACAAGTGGCATTGAGGTGCTTCAGGCATATTAACCTTCTAACTTAAAATGAGGATTGTGGATTATGCCGATTACGTTGCCATAAGGGTCTTTGACTTCTGCAGTGATAATACCACCACCCACGTCAGTGGGCTTACCATGGGAGGAGGCACCATGAGCAAGAAGCTGATCGTAAGATGCTTGTGCGTCATTTACACCCCAATAAGCAACCACTGCCTCCGACTTCTCCTCCGATTTGTTTTCGGTAGGCAACAGACCCAATTCGTAACCTCCTATGTTGAAGCCGACATAAAACGGTTCATCAAAATAAGGTTGTGTCTCAAAAGCTTTAGCATACCACTCTTTAGCTTCGTTGAGATTAGGTACATAATAAATTGCAGTTCTAAGGCCTAGATAGGGTTTTTTCATTGTAAGGGCATTTGTGTTATAGTGATTATTATTGAGCAGCTAGGCTGTGCGCAGAATTTTTTCCATCTTTCGTCCTTTAGCCAGCTCATCGACCAGCTTATCGAGGTACCTTACCTGGCGCGTGAGTTCGTTATCTATTTCTTCAATCCTGTAGCCACATATCACCCCTTTAATTAAATCGGCATTAGGATTTAGTGTCGCTTGTTCAAAGAATGACTCAAATGTAGCCTTACTTTGAATAAGCTCTTCTAGTTTCTTATCATTAAAACCTGTCAACCATTCTATGACCTCATGTAGTTCTTCTATACTTCTGCCTTTTTTCTCCACCTTAGTAATATAATGAGGGTAAACAGAAGCAAATGTCATAGTAGCAATACGCTCGTTGTGTTTAT
>NZ_SMMD01000533.1 GCF_009711475.1 Fulvivirga aurantia | reverse complement strand
AATCTGCGTAATCTTCGCGTCCCTCATCAATCGTTCAACATGGTACTCTTTCACAAAACCATAACCGCCATGTACCTGAACCGCTTCAACAGTAATATCCATGGCTGCTTTAGAAGCGAATACTTTTGCCATAGCAGCTGCCTTCACGTAGTCTTGCTTCGTATCCTTTAGAGCCGCAGCGTTTAGGCATAGTAAACGAGCTGCTTCTATTTCTGTTGCCATATCTGCCAACTTAAATTGAATAGCCTGGTGCTTACTGATTTCTTTACCAAATGCTTTTCTTTCCTTTGAATAGTTTAATGCTAACTCATAGGCTCCAGACGCAATCCCTAATGCTTGTGATGCGATACCGATTCTACCACCATTAAGCGTAGACATGGCAAAATTAAACCCAAAACCATCCTCTCCGATTCTATTTGCCTTAGGTACTTTCACATCTGTGAACATCAAACTATGGGTGTCAGACCCTCTTATCCCTAGTTTATTTTCTTTTTTACCGACCACAAAACCATCCATATCACGCTCTACGATCAATGCATTTATTCCTTTGTGTCTTTTTTCAGGGTCAGTTTGTGCTATTACAATGTATACACTTGCACTGCTTCCGTTTGTTATCCAGTTTTTAGTACCGTTTAGCAGGTAATAATCTCCTTTGTCTTCTGCCGTAGTTCGCTGACTTGTGGCATCAGATCCTGCTTCTGGCTCTGATAGGCAAAAAGCTCCTATTTGCTCACCGCTGGCAAGCTTTGTTAAATACTTTTGTTTTTGTTCTTCAGAACCATAGGTTTCTAACCCCCAGCACACCAAAGAGTTGTTTACCGACATAGCTACCGAACAAGATGCATCTACTTTAGAAATTTCTTCCATAGCTAATACATAAGAAATAGTATCCATACCACCTCCGTTGTACTTAGGGTCTACCATCATGCCCATAAAGCCGAGCTCACCCATTTTTTTGATTTGCTCTTTAGGAAATTCTTGTTTTTCGTCTCTTTCAATTACACCAGGAAGCAGTTCGTTTTGAGCGAAATCTCTTGCTGCATCTCTTACGGCTAATTGCTCTTCGGTCAATTCAAAATTCATATCTATCTGTGATTTTTTAATAAAACAAAAAAGGGCCTGAAAGTTTTACTTTCAGACCCGCAAAAATACAATTATTTTGTCAATTTGATTTAGTCTCGGCTACCTAAAAACAGGCTTACATAGTAAAGTAAGGTAACTAATGAAGCTACAGCAGCTACAACGTAAGTCATGGCAGCCCATTTAAGTGCATCTTTTGCCATATCGTACTCACCCGGATCAACAATGTCTCGTTGCTTTACCCAAGCCAGAGCTCGCTTACTTGCATCAAACTCTACAGGTAATGTTACAAAAGCGAATAATGTAAATACTGCATAACAACCTATAACTATTAGAAGACCTGTAGATAAGAAAAATTGCATTTGAGACATAGCAAATGAACCTATCAGCATAGCCATAAAAATGAAGTTTATGATCCTTGCACTCACATTTTGCACCGGTACCATGGCAGATCTAAACTCCAACATGCTGTAAGCTTTAGCGTGCTGTACTGCGTGGCCACACTCATGAGATGCTACGGCTGCTGCGGCTGCATTTCGCCCATGATATACCTCTTCACTAAGGTTAACTGTTTTATTAGATGGATTGTAATGGTCCGTAAGCTTACCTTGTACAGAAATTACCTCCACATCATGAATGCCATTATCTGCCAACATTAATTTGGCAATCTCAGCACCTGAAAGATTTCTCTTCAGAGGTGTTTGAGAATATTTTTTGAATTTACTTTTAAGTCTGGAACTCACCGCAAAGCTGATGATTCCAAACACGATCATAATTACAATAATCATATTACAAAGTGTATTTAAGTGTTCTTTATTTTGTCAATCAGGGAAGTGGTTGAATATCCTTCCACCAAATCTATGGTTTCCACACTTCCTCCATTTGCTATAACAATATCTGCACCAACAATATTTTCTGTCAAATAGTCACTGCCTTTTACTAAAATGTCAGGCTTTAGGCTCTTAATGAGATTAAACGGAGTATCTTCTGAAAAGTACGTAACTGCATCGACAAATTGCAGGGCAGCAAGCATTCGCCCTCTGGCATATTCTTTATTTAAGGGTCTTTCTGGGCCTTTGAGTTTAGCTACAGAGTTGTCAGTATTAAGTGCTACAACCAGTCTTTGTCCCAGTTGACTCGCCTTTTCCAAATAGTCTATATGCCCTAGGTGTAAAATATCAAAACACCCATTGGTGAAAACCACTTTTTCACCCTCTTTTTGCCAAGAGGACACTTGTTGTTTTAGAAGATTAGTTGATATTATTTTTTCGCTGGTCAATGCTTTTAGATTTATTTTTGGTCTGACTCAAAACTAATGATAAAGCACCTACAATAATAATTACTAGTGTTTGCCATCCGTGGAATATAAAAGTAAAAGCAACAGCTTTGTCCTGACTAAGCCCATAAAGAATTACAAGGCCGAGCGGCACTAAAATATGAAAGCTACCCGCTCCTCCGGGAAGTGGCACAGCCATGGCAATACCACCAATTACAAATATTGTAAGCGCTGCCAGAAAGCCCAACTCAGCCGTTTCCGGAAAGGCCATCATTACCAAATACATCATCAGATAATAACATATCCAGATTAAGAGGGAGTAAACAATAAAAAGGAAGCGTTTTTCAAGTTTAAAAACGGCTGTTACCCCATTCTTAATACCTGCTAATACCTTTTTCCCTTTAGAAATAAAGCGAAGGGCAAAAAATCGTTTTTTCGCCAGGATATACCTGATAATAAAATAAACAGCGATAATAAATATGATTACCCCACTTATGAGCATATAAGGAAAGCCGCTATCCTGCCCTTCCCCTCTTAGCTTCTGTATTTCATCTGACTGAAAGAAATACATGAGGTTGTCGACTTCAACCAAAAACGAGGTGCCCAGAAGTACAATGAGAAAAATAAGGTCTATCACCCGCTCTGCCACCACAGTACCGAGTGATACATCTACAGGTGTTTTATTGAGCCGGTATAAATTATAACATCTTGACACTTCTCCTCCACGAGGTATTGCCAGGTTGATGAAGTAACCTACCATTACTGACATAAAACCGTGACTTAATTTGGTTTTATGGCCCAGAGGAGACAACAGCAGCTTCCAACGCTCTGCTCTAATTACATGGCTCAAAACAGCTGCCAAGGCTGAAAGAAAAAGAAATGGAATGTTTGCTTCATTCCATACCCTAACGATAAAATCCATCTTAGATTCATCGCCAGTTACTTGTATGTTGTTGAATGATAACCACAATAAAAACGCTGTAACGGTTAGCATTACAGCGTATTTCAATCCAGCTTTGAGCTTTGCTCGCATATATTTAAGCTATCTTATTATCTGCAGTTGGAAAAATAACGGTAGGCTTATACTTTTTAGCTTCTTCAAAATCCATAGAAGCGTAAGATATAATTATAATAATGTCTCCTACCTGCACTTTTCTAGCGGCAGGCCCATTGAGGCAAATATTTCCTGATCCTCGCTCTCCTTTAATTACGTAGGTTTCTAAGCGCTCTCCATTATTAATATTTACAATTTGCACTTTCTCCCCCTCTATTATATTTGAGGCCTCCATAAGATCTTCATCTATGGTGATACTTCC
>NZ_SMMD01000139.1 GCF_009711475.1 Fulvivirga aurantia | reverse complement strand
CCATATAGGTTATTTCAATTCAGACTCAATATTGACCCATTTTACACTCCAGTTTTTTTCTACGAAATCACCGGTTGTGAAAAAGAGATACTTGCCATCTGGTGTTATATATGGATTGCCTTGCCCCAAACTATTGATCGCCTCACTAAATCTTTTTGTTTTTGTCCAGTTACTCTGCCCATCATTGAAACTTACTTGTAAATCAAGTTCATTTCCTACAGTAGCAAAAACAAGGAATTCCTCATTTGGTGAAATATAGGGTGTACATTTTCTAGTCTCATGGGGTAATGAAACTGCAATTCTTTCTGCATTTTCAAATTTGCCGTCTACCTGTTTTGAGCGATAAATATCCATTTCACTAAAGTCTAAGTTACTGACATGGAAATATAAAGTCCCTGCATTAGTAACTGCAGGGTGAGATACTAACTTGTCTCTCAAGTTGGGGATATCAACAAAAACCGGTTCGGTCCATTCTCCATTTTCTTTGTCTGATTTCCAAATATGCCAGGTAGCACTGACACCATCGACATTAGCCGGGCGTGTTGAACTAAAGTAAATGGCATTACCATCAGGAGAAAAGCTCATCCCATGCTCGTTATACTGGCTATTGAAAAAGGCTTTCTCGGGTTTAGACCAACTATCATTTTCCCTACGAATTGTAAAGACCGTGAAATTTTCAAAATCTTTATCA
>NZ_SMMD01000890.1 GCF_009711475.1 Fulvivirga aurantia | reverse complement strand
CTGGCATAGAAGAATCAGGAAATTCATAAGCTGTTGGATTACCATCGGCTGCATACTTATCTATAAGTGGCCCACCAGGGTAAGGTAGATCGAGTAACTTAGCCGATTTATCAAACGCCTCACCTACAGCATCATCCTGTGTTTCGCCTATAATTTCCATATCCAGATAATCTTTTACAATTACTATCTGTGTATGCCCTCCACTTACGGTGAGACATAGAAACGGAAAGTTGGGCTTTGGGTCGTCTATAAAATGTGCCAAAATATGGGCTTGCATGTGATTAACCCCGATCAGAGGTATATCAAGACCGAGTGCCAGGCCCTTGGCGTAGCTTGCACCAACTAAAAGAGCACCTAAAAGACCAGGACCTTGTGTAAATGCCACTGCATCTAAATCATTTTTAGATAACTTTGCGTTATCTAAAGCTTGGTTCACAACAGGCACAATATTTTGTTGGTGAGCTCTCGATGCTAATTCGGGAACTACACCCCCATATTTTTTGTGTACTGATTGCGTTGCTATAATATTATTAAGTACTTTGCCATTTTTAATAATAGCTGCGGACGTTTCGTCACATGATGACTCTATGGCAAGTATAGTAGGTTTCATTTTTTACAATTTTGGCGCAAGTTATTAAAAAAGGCGTTCTCAAAGCAATATTAAAGCTTATACTCTCTCTCCTCCTGCTGTTTTTCTTGCTGGTCGGAGCAGTGCAATTCCCTTTTGTACAAACAAAACTCGTCAGCCATTTATCTAAAGAACTTTCTGAAATTACCGGGTTTGATATTTCCTTAGAGAGGATAGATATCAACTGGCTCGACCGTATTGATGTTACCGGTCTTAAAGTAGTCGACCCCGAAGGCAATCGCCTTTTTTATACTCAAAATGCTGTTATCGATTTTGATGTAAGGGCAATATTAGACAAAGACAATCGAAATATCGATGAAATTATAGTGAAGAATGCTGCACTTTACTTCACAAAAATACCTCTTACCGACTCTACTGAGACGCTTAATATCAATGCCCTGATACGAAGATTAAGAAGGAGTATCAGAAAGCAATCCACTAGCAGAAAGCTTTTCTCGATCGATGAGGTGAAATTAGAAAACGCTTCATTTACTTATTACCAAAACGACTCATCCAAAAGCATGCGTAGTGGGCTTGATTACAAGCACTTCTCAGTAGAAAATATTTATGGAGACTTCGAAAATCTGCTTTCTATGTCTGATACGCTGGAGGTAAAAGTCCAAAATCTATCAGCAAAAGAGTACTTGTCGGGGCTTACGCTTAGAAGCTTAAAAACTGATTTTCACCTCTCTCAAAAGTCCATGCGGTTTGAGGGCCTATCACTTGAGGTTGGGGACAGTTACATTACCGATACCGTAATATTCAACTATAATTCAACGAAAGATCTATCAGATTTTGTAGATATGGTAACCATTGATGCTCATCTAAAAAACACCACTATCAACAGTCGAGATTTAGCACTTTTTGCTCCTCAAATGAAGGCTTACAAAGACAAGTACAAGATAAACGGTGAGTTTAATGGGAAGGTAAAGGCATTTATACTCAACGATGCCACAGTTAAGCTTGGAAACAATACTCAACTCAAAGGTAAAATCAGAATGACCGGTCTTCCTGATTTTCAGGAGACTTTTATCGATTTTGACTTGAATAATTCTCAGGTTAGAGTGAGTGATTTGAGACAGTACATCAACTCCAAAACATATACGCGCCTCTCACCTTTTACTGACATACGATTAAGCGCCAGCTTTTTGGGCTTTCCCAATGACTTTGTGACAAAGGGTAGCTTTTTTACCAATCACGGTCGCATTGAGTCTGACATCAACCTAAAAATCAGGCCAGATGTAAATGAGTCGATTTATAGCGGTAAACTAAAGCTAGACAAGTTTGACCTCCAAGGCTATACTGGTGACGACTTTTTCGGTTTGGTTTCTCTAAACGGAGAGATTGAAGGCTCTGGATTCACAGTAGAAAAAGCAGATTTTAAGCTTAATGGCAATATTCAGAAAATCGATTTGTATGGCTATAAGTACAAAAATATTAAAACTGATGCCCGAATTAGTAAAGAGTTTTTCGAAGGATTTCTGGAGGTAAACGATCCTAACCTTAAACTTACAACTACCGGCTCTATCGATTTAAGAGCAGGCATTAACTTCTTTAATGTAAATGCTCAGATAGACACAATGAATTTTCAGCCATTAAATCTTTCTGACAAGCCACTATTCATAAGTAGTAACATACAGATCAATGCTAGCGGACTTGAAATTGACAACGTGGTGGGACAGGCAAATTTTTATGACTCATTCATCAAGTATCAAGGCGAGTCTTTGAGCCTCGACTCTTTAAATGTAGTTTCCCTTAAAAATATCGATAGCAGAAAGTTGGCAGTATCTACCAACCTCGTTGATTTTAATGTTGCCGGCTCGTTTAGTTATACCACTTTATATAAAGATTTTAAAACCTTAATCAAGGAGTACAGACTGAATATTCAAAACGACAAAGACTCTTTAGATGCATATTACAGAAATAAAACCTATACGGGCCAGCAAGATTATTCTTTAGATTATGAGTTATCATTAAAAAACGCCAATCCACTTTTTGAGCTGTTTGTGCCTGAGCTATATATTGCAGAAGACACAAAAATTGATGGAAGTTTTACAGGAGGGTACACTTCTATACTGTCGGTAAATACTGAATCAGACACGGTCAAGTTTAAATCAGACGACTTTTATGAGAACGAGTTGCAGATCAATATTTCGAAAGTAGCTGACAGCACCAACGTGCTTGCCATGATCTATTTAGGATCAAATTTTCAGCAAATTGCAGGAATTGAAACCAAAGACCTGTTTTTTGAAGGTATTTGGAACAAAAATCATATCGATTTTGAGTTTGACATCGATCAGGTGAAATTTGAAAACTATGCTAAACTGATCGGAGAAGTAGATTTTCTTGCCTACGAAACAGTTTTACATCTCGACCCTTCAGATTTACAGATACTTGACAAGAAATGGACCATAGATGAAAACAACCTGATTGTCATTAGAAAAGACGAAACCTCAATCAGTGACCTGAGAATTTATAGTGAAAATCAAAACATCTCAATTAATGGCCAGCTATCAAGAGACCCTGAAAAAGAGTTGGATATCCTGATCGAGAACTTACGTCTTAAAAACTTTAATACTATCATAAATCAAAAGCTGGCGGGTACAGTAAATGGAAATGCTACCATTAAAGACTACTACAACAATTTGTTTATAGAAAGTGCCATCAGTGTCGACCAGTTTAAAATTGATCAGTTTTTGGTAGGCGATGTGAGCGGCTCGAACATATGGAACAATACCGAACAAAGCTTTAACACCAATTTTTTTGTAAATCGCCTGGGTAAAAGGATACTCGATATAAATGGCTCTTACCAACCTGATGATGCCAATGCACTTGACCTCACCGCTCGGCTGAATGATACCGAACTTAAAATATTAGAACCATTTTTTGATAGCTTTTTCACAGAAATGAAAGGTACAGCCGATGGCACCCTGACTATACAAGGTGCTTTATCAAAACCAATCATCACAGGTGATGGACTCATCAAAGATGCCGGCCTTCATGTAAATTATCTAAATACTGACTACAAGTTAGCGGGGAAGTTCAACTTTAAAGAGTCTTCTATCGGTTTTGAAGACATTGATATAACTGACTCAAGAGGTGAGAAAGCTACTTTATCAGGCAACTTTTCTCACAATTACTTCAAAGACTTCTTTATAAATATTGGTGGCGATTTTGAAGACTTTATGTTGCTAAACACAACCAGCAAAGACAATAAACTTTTCTATGGTACGGGAATAGGTACAGGAGAAATTGATTTCGTAGGACCCATCCGAAATATGAACATCATAGCGAGAGCCAAAACAGAAAAAGACACAAGGATTTACATCCCGATTGGTGATAACGAGAGCATACAGCAAGAGGAATATATCAACTTTGTCAATTTCAATGATTCAACAGTGGTTGATCCTGAAGAAGCTATTGAAAAAGTAGACCTTCGCGGCCTCAAATTAGACTTTGACTTAGATATTACTCCAGATGCTTACACCGAGATAATCTTTGATATTAAATCCGGTGATATTATCAGAGGGCGTGGCAAAGGTGATCTTAAACTTCAGATCGACACCAAAGGGGAGTTTAACATGTTTGGTGATTTCTCGATCCAGGAAGGTGGTTATAATTTTACACTCTACAACATAATCAATAAGGAATTTGAGATACTGCCCGACAGTAAAATCTCGTGGTATGGCGACCCTTATGAAGGTATTTTGAATATTAACGCCACCTACAACCAATTGGCCTCATTTTTACCATTGCTGGTTCAGCAAGAAAATGACACCATATATCAGGAGTCAACCGAGCTAAGAAGAAAGTATCCGGTAAAAGTACTTTTAGATATCGATGGACCACTTCTCTCCCCTACTGTGAGCTTTGACATCGTGGCAGAAAACCTACCTCGAAATGTACTGCTAAGCAATGGTGAAGTGAAAGACTTAGAATTTGAATTCCTCGCGTTTAAGAACAGAATAGACGAACAGGAACTTAAAAGGCAGGTGTTTAGCCTCATTGTTTTACGGAAGTTTTCTCCCCTGCAATCGTTTAATACCGGTGGCTCCATCACCAGTAGTGTGAGTGAGTTATTTTCTAACCAATTGAGCTATTGGATTACTCAGGTTGATGAAAACCTTGAAATTGATGTTGATCTGGGGCAATTAGACCAGGAAGCTTTTAATACTTTTCAGCTAAGGCTTTCATATACTTTCTTAGACGGTAGGTTAAGAGTAACACGTGATGGTGGTTTCACCAACCAGGAGAATAAAGCTGATATTTCAAGCATTGCAGGTGACTGGACCCTGGAGTATTTACTCACGCCTGATGGTAAGTTTAAGGTTAAAATGTATAATCGTACAAACTACAATCCGATAAACCCTAATGAAGACAACCAGAATACGATTACCACAGGTTTCAGCCTAATACACACACAAAGTTTTGATAAAATAAAAGACCTTTTTAAAGAAAGCAGAGATAAGGCCCGGCAAAAAGTAAATGATGAGCCTGCAGGTGAGGAAAACGAAGAATCCCGAGACAGCACAATAAACAATGAGGCTATCAAAAACGAAGAAGATGAGAGCGATGGTTAGAAGCTTTTGCCTTGTTATTTTGGTATGCTTTTGTACTACTCTATTTGGGCAGGCCAACACCGATTCTCTTCAGCAAAAACGACTAAAGCCATTAATTATCACATCCTCAATTGTTTACACAGGTGCTTTGGTTGGTCTAAATGAGCTTTGGTACAGCGATTTCGAAAGAGAGTCTTTCCACTTCTTCAACGACCATACAGAGTGGAAACAGATGGATAAAGCAGGTCACTTTTATGCCGCTTTTCACATAAGTAAAGGTGGGTACCGCGTGCTACAATGGGCCGGACAAGAGAATGACAAAGCTATATTATGGGGAACGTTGCTCAGTGCCATAGTACTTACACCAATTGAAATTTTTGATGGCTTTTCCAGTGCCTATGGTGCTTCCTATTCAGACCTCATTGCCAACTCTGCTGGAGGTGCTTTCTTCTACTTGCAGCAAAAACACTGGGGTGACATCAAGATACATCCCAAATTCTCATTTAGAAGAAGTCAATATCCTGCAGTTCGGCCTGAACTGTTGGGTAAATCATTTCAGGAAGAACTATTAAAAGATTACAATGCTCAGACTTACTGGTTGTCGGTTGATTTATCAAAGATTATTCATTCAAACTTCCCTAAATGGCTTAATTTGGCTGTTGGTTATGGTGTTACCAACATGGTAGCGGCCAGAGATTCACAAAGCACTGAAATGGGCTATACGCCACAGAGACAGTATTATTTGGCTTTAGATTTTGATTTTAATGAATACAAGACCAAATCAAAATTCATCAACACACTCCTATATCTTGTGAATATGATTCATCTACCAGCTCCAACTCTGGAATTAAGTGATAAATTAAAATTTCACCCAGCCTATTAATAGTGTGATTTTTTTTATAATTTCATAATCTCTACTAAACAAACAGCGAAATGGATTTAAACGCTTTTATGCAGTCATATGCCAATGAAATTGGAGGAACATATTCCGAGTATGACACCCGTACTTCGATTATTATAGTACCACTTCCAGATGAGAGATTTCAGACCGTTTTAGGCACTTTAAAACAGTCAGATAGATACGACAGGCTGTCTATCGAGTTTACATCAAAGGTGTGTAAGTATTCTTCAGACCTTGACTTAAAAAGGCTTCTAGAAGAAAACGGAAACTTAAATCATGCTAAATTTTCTTTGTTAGAAAATTTCTTACACGTAGAAGCCTCAACTTTCGTTGAAACGGCAACTGAAGAAATTATTAAAGAGATCATTCAGGAAGTAGCAAATATTGCTGATGAGTTTGAATTTAAACTTACAGGAGAAGACGTTCATTAATTTATTCTTCTGACCCTATCAAAAAAGTCGTGATGGACCTCCACCACGACTTTTTTATTTAATTTTGACATAAATGCAAGTTGTCTTATCGCTGCGCCAATTGGCGGAGAGGAAAGTCCGGGCAGCATAGAGCATCGTACTTCCTAACAGGAAGGCCCCGCTTCGATAGCTATCGGAGTCGGGGACAGAGAGTGCCACAGAAAACAAACCGCCTCGATTTATCGGGGTAAGGGTGAAAAGGTGAGGTAAGAGCTCACCGCCCTGGTGGTGACATCAGGGGCAGGGTAAACCTTACGAGCTGAAAGACCAAATAAGTTAACGCCTGAGGGCTGCTCGCTCGATGTTAACGGGTAGGTTGCTTGACCCCCTAAGTGATTTCGGGGCTAGATAAATGATAAGATTCACCTTTGGTGGAACAGAACCCGGCTTATAGACTTGCATTTTTTTATTTATTATTGCCAAAGCCTCATAACGGCACCACTTTTGATTTAAGCTAAACTCAACAAAATTGATTTTACTCTATGGCTAAAATTCTGATAATAGACGATGAACAAAGTATAAGGAACACTTTACGTGAGATTCTGGAATACGAAAAATATGAAGTAAGTGAGGCTAAAAATGGTGAAGAGGGCCTAAAAATCCTTACAAAAGAGAAATTTGATGCCGCCCTGTGTGATATAAAAATGCCTAAAATGGATGGCTTAGAAGTATTGGAAAAGGTCATGGAGCAGGGTATCGACACACCCTTTATCATGATCAGCGCTCATGGCACCATAGAAACTGCTGTAGACGCCACTAAAAAAGGCGCATACGATTTCATACAGAAGCCACCAGATCTTAACAGATTGCTCATCACATTGAGAAATGCCATGGAGAAATCTAATCTGGTACAAGAGACGAGGGTACTTAAGAAAAAGGTTTCTAAAAAATATGACATCGTTGGAGAGTCAGATCATATCAATGATGTAAAAGAGACTATAGAAAAAGTCGCTCCCACAGATGCTCGTGTTTTGATTACTGGTGAAAATGGAACCGGTAAAGAGTTAGTGGCCCGATGGCTTCATGAAAAAAGTAATCGATCTAAAGGACCTTTGGTAGAGGTAAACTGTGCCGCCATTCCTTCAGAGCTTATAGAGAGTGAGTTGTTTGGCCATGAGAAAGGCTCTTTCACCTCAGCGGTAAAACAAAGAATCGGTAAATTCGAACAGGCCAATTCAGGCACGCTCTTTCTCGATGAAATTGGTGATATGAGCTTATCGGCTCAGGCTAAAGTACTGCGTGCCCTTCAGGAGAATAAAATTACTCGCGTTGGTGGAGATAAGGAGATTAAAGTAAATGTAAGAGTAGTAGCTGCTACCAATAAAGATCTTAAGAAAGCCATCGCAGAAAAGAAGTTTCGCGAAGATTTATATCACAGACTTAGCGTTATCGTAATTAAAGTTCCTGCCTTGAGAGATAGACTAGAGGATATACCTTTATTGGTTGAGAAGTTTTTAATTGATATAGCCGGAGAGTATGGCACCAAGCCAAAATCAATCTCAGATGATGCAGTAAAACTACTTCAAGATTACGATTGGTCGGGAAACATCCGAGAATTGAGGAATGTAGTAGAGCGACTTGTAATAATGAGTGCTTCTGATATTACAGAAAGTGATGTAAAAAAGAATCTTTAATAGATTCGACAGCCTTAAACAAAAGCAGGGGATTTACATTCTCTGCTTTTCTTCTGTTACCTCCTTTTTTTCTACGTCCTTTTTAGCGTAGGTAGGGCATGTATACTGGCTACATGCAGATAATCCGAACAATACAAAAAGGAAAACAGCTAATCTTATTTTCATCACTTAGTGGTTTATTAATGCCAACAATATACACAAAAATATTAAAGTTGCATATATATTCAAAAGCTAATCCCTAATTAGTTAAATACGCTAAACGTTACAGATTAGAAATCAGCAAGTTACAACCCCTTATTTCCGAGTTGTCTATTCTCCCTAAAATTTCAAAGCTTCCGTCTTCATTAACCCTACCAAGGTCCTGAGATTCTATAAAGCAACAACTGTCGATATTGGCCAAATCAATTACGTTTATCCCACCATATCGATTTCTCACATTTAAATTAAAGGGATCCTCCAGGTCTCGCACTAGCACACGCATCCAAGTTGGTGCGTTAAAAACACCGCCTCCTTTAGAGTAGGCCTGCGACAGTAGTTCGGTCATTCCGTATTCTGAATGTATACTCTGTGCACCAAAAGACTGTTTAAAGACAGCATGAAGTTCACTCCGGATCATCTCTTTCCTCCTTCCCTTCATGCCACCTGTTTCCATGATGATGATATCACTCAGGTCAATATCATAATTCTCCGCAAGATCCAGCAAAGCAAATGAAACGCCCATGAGCACAATTTTCTGCCCATCTTCCTTTGCTTTCTGTATATTTTCAATAAGCTCATTTAGATTATCCAAATAAAAGCCTGAATGCTCCCCCCCGAGTTTTATAAAGTTGTCGACCATATAGATCAAAGACGACCCCTTTCTCTCAAGATATGAGGGCAAAAGCGCAAAGAAAGTGTACGACTCTACCGGGCCATATATTCTTTCAAATATGGTTTGACTTATGGCCTCGTAGTATTTCAAATTTCTCACCAGGTGCTGACTCCTCACCTGCCCTGTTGTTCCACTGCTTGCAAAACTTATCTCTTCACTCCAAGTGCCGGTCTTCACTTCTTGTGTTTTAAAAAAAGATATTGGCATAAATGGAATTTCACTTACACTTTTTACGTTTTCTACATCGACATTTAAGTAACTTAGATACGCTTTATATACAGCATTTTCATTTGCTTGAAACCGAAAAACTTCAAGGGCCAATGGCTCAAACTCTTCGGGTGTCAATCGGAATAATTTTTGCTCAAAACTTTTAAAAGAAGTCAACCGTTAGTTTATTTATGCCTGCGATGAGATTATTAAATTTAAATTTGAAGATAGCCACTTTCTTAGTTTTAACCACAGGACTTTTGCTGTCATCATGCATAAATGATCCAAACTTCCCTTCCACCCCTCAAATTGACCTGGTTGATGTAAAGTTCTTTAAAGGTGCCACTACAAGTGCTCCAGATAGCCTGCAAGTGACCATTTCATTTGAAGATGGAGAAGGAGACCTGGGGCTTAGCTCAAATGAGACAGCAGCTCCGTATAACCTTGCAGATTACTTTAATAATAAAACAGGCAGACCTATTGACTTCTCTCAGGGAGGTATCAATCTTGAAGATTTACTGACTTATAAAAACAGAGCTACTATAGATACACTTCCTCCTTTTGAAGAGCCATTTACCTGCACGAGATGGACGACAACCCCAGAATTATTCAGTGATACTACACGACTTCAAGACACCGTCTACTTTCAGTTTAATCCCAGACACAACAACTTTTTTGTTAATTTCTATGTGAAAGAAAGTGGTAGTTTTAGAAAAATAGATTTCAGAGAAGAACTGGATTGTAGCACAACCTTTGATGGTCGTTTTCCACTTTTAAATAAAGAGGACAATCAAAATACACCAAAAGAAGGCTCCATTACATATAATATGCAGTCAAGAGCCTTTCAGGCATTTTTTGGAGACAAAACCATCCAATTACAAATACGAATTGTTGATAGAGCAGGCAACTTCAGTAGATGGGTAACTACTGATGAGTTTAAACTGCAAGATATTCAGGCCAATTAGTAAATATCCGGAAAACGCTCCGGATCAGTCTCAGCCATCATTTCATAAATTTTATCAAACACCTCTTCAGGGTTTGGTTTGCTGAAATAATCTCCATCTGAAGCATAAGCTGGCCTGTGCTCCTTACTTGCTATAGTAATTGGCTTAGAGTCTAAGTATTTATATCCATTTTGCTCCTCAAGCACTTTTTGCATCATGAATGCTGAAGCACCACCAGGCACATCCTCATCTGCAAATACAACTCTGTTGGTCTTTTTCAATGACTCTACAATGCTGTGATGAATATCAAAAGGCAGTAAAGACTGCACATCTATGATTTCTACACTTATGCCTACTTTATCAAGCTCGTTAGCTGCATCGTCAATCACCCTGCACATTGATCCGTAAGTCACCACGGTTACATCGCTACCTTCACGTATCACCTCAGGTATACCAAGAGGCACAGTGAATTCTCCAATATTTTCAGGAATTTGCTCTTTCAACCTATAACCATTGAGACACTCTATAATTAAAGCAGGGTCATCTGACTTGAGCATAGTATTATAGAATCCTGCTGCCTGTACCATGTTTCTTGGTGTTAAGACATAGATTCCTCTTATACTATTCAAAATCATACCCATTGGTGATCCTGAGTGCCATACACCTTCTAATCGATGCCCTCTGGTTCTGATGATTAAAGGTGCTTTTTGACCACCTTTAGTTCTATACTGTAGTGTTGCTAAATCATCTGACAATATTTGAATAGCATACAACAGGTAATCTAAATATTGTATTTCGGCAATTGGCCTTAAACCTCTTAATGCCGCACCAATACCCTGACCTATGATTGTACACTCACGGATACCCGTATCTGTCACTCTTAGCTCTCCATATTTCTCCTGCAAGCCCGCAAAAGCCTGGTTTACATCACCAATCTTTCCTACATCTTCACCAAAGGCAAATACTCTTGCATCCCTTTCTAAGGCTGCATCGAAGCATGCTTGCAGCACCTCTCTACCATCTACTGGTTTAGAATCTTCTGCAAATACAGGTTTTACTTCTTCAACATTTATGGCAGCGTCCGGGCTCTGACTGTAAAGACAATCATTATACCTTTCGGCATTTTCTTTCATTACCCTGCTTACAAAATCTTTTAATGCCGATTTAGACTGGATGTTCTCCTCTCTGATGATATTCAGTGTTCTTTTGGCCGCCTTTATTCCATCTAATCTAATGGCGTTCATGGTAGACTTGAGGTTGTCTCTGATTTCTTTGACCTCTTCAGCATGACCAGACTCGGCAATCACATTTTCCAACAAAGAAAGCACCTCTTCTTCATCTGCTTTCATCGATTGGTTAAAAGCCTTCCAGGCTGCGTCCTTAGCATCTTTGGCTGTTTTCTTTGCAGCTTTCTCTATCTCATCCAGTTCTGATTCTTCAGCATGCCCTTTCTTAATGATATAGGCTCTTAATTGCTTGAGACAATCATACTCTTGTTCCCACTCCAATCTTTCTTTAGACTTATAGCGCTCATGAGAGCCAGATGTCGAGTGGCCCTGTGGCTGTGTCATTTCCTGCACATGAACCAGTGTTGGTACATGCTCTTCTCTGGAGATTTTGGCGGCTTTTTTATATGTTTTTAGTAGCTCTTCATAATCCCAACCACGAACGGTGAAGATTTCAAAGCCATCTTTATCCTTGGTTCTTTGAAAACCATCTAAGACTGCAGAAATACTACCTTTAGTCGTGTGATACTCCTGCGGTACAGAAATTCCGTATTCATCATCCCAAACTGAAACCAGCATCGGTATTTGTAATACGCCCGCAGCATTGATAGACTCATAAAACATACCCTCAGAAGTAGAAGCATTACCAATAGTCCCAAAGGCTACTTCGTTTCCATTTACTGAAAGGTTTTTATGTTCTTTAAGGGCTTTGTTTTGTCTGAATAGTTTAGAAGCGTACCCTAAACCTACAAGTCTTGGCATTTGAGAGGCAGTAGGCGAAATATCAGAACTACTATTCTTGAGTGATGCAATATCACGCAGGTTACCTTGCTCATCTAAGAGTCTCGTCCCAAAGTGTCCGTTCATTAAACGCCCACCACTGGCTGGCTCTGCATCTACATCTGTATGTGCGTATAGCTGAGCAAAGTATTGTTGAATCGTGAGCTCTCCAATAGCAAACATAAAGGTCTGATCTCTGTAGTAGCCAGATCTAAAGTCACCTTCATTAAATACTTTAGCCATCGCGATTTGGGCAACTTCTTTTCCGTCTCCGAAAATACCAAACTTGGCCTTTCCCATAAATACTTCCTTTCTACCAAGTAAACTCGCTTCTCTACTTTCGCATGCCAGTTGGTAGTCATTTAGTATTTCAACCGATTTCTTCGTCTTCTTTGCCGTTTTTGTAGTACTCAAACTTGTAAGGATTTAAAGGGTTTGACTATTGGCCTCACTTTCCGTGAAGGGTAACAAAAATAGGCAAAAACAGTAACGTTTCAAATTCAGAATTTAACACTAATAGCCCCTATATTGAGATAAGCCGTATTTTCCAGAGCAACTTCGTGCATTAAGCTTACGCGCGTACTTTTATTTTTTAAGTAAACAAATTTGCGAAATTATATTTTCCTTATATCATGAGGGTCAACGTCATAGATTAAGACAATTTTCAATAGCTCGTCATTGTTATGTGACCGGACTTATTATATTTGTAGCCCTTATAAACGTATTTGTATCATGATTATCGGAGTACCTAAAGAAATAAAAAACAACGAAAACCGTGTGGCCCTAACCCCGGCCGGAGCACAAGAACTTATTAAGCGTGGTCATACTGTCTATGTGCAGTCTACTGCCGGTGAAGGTAGTGGCTTCTTAGACACGGATTACGAAACTGCAGGCGTAACAATGCTCTCAACAATTGAAGAGGTTTACGAGATTGCAGAAATGATAATGAAAGTAAAAGAGCCTATTGAGCCTGAGTACAAACTCATCAAAAAGGATCAGTTGGTATTCACTTACTTTCACTTTGCTTCTTACGAGCCGCTTACAAAGGCTATGATCGACAGTCAATCAGTTTGTCTTGCCTATGAAACTGTAGAAAAAAATGATGGCAGCTTACCGTTGTTGATTCCGATGTCTGAAGTTGCCGGTAGAATGTCGGTTCAGGAAGGTGCAAAATACTTAGAGAAGCCTCTTCAGGGACGTGGAATTTTGCTTGGTGGTGTACCAGGTGTGAGACCAGCCAAAGTATTGATCTTAGGTGGTGGTATTGTTGGTACAAATGCAGCCAAAATGGCGGCAGGTATGGGTGCTGATGTTACTATCATGGACATGAACTTGTCAAGGTTAAGATACCTTGATGATGTGATGCCTGCTAATGTTAACACTTTCATGTCTAATGAATTTAACATTAGAGAATTGATCAGCACACACGATTTAATCATCGGTGCTGTGTTAATTAAAGGTGCTAAGGCTCCTAATTTGATCACCAGAGACATGCTTAAAGAAATGCAGCCTGGTACTGTATTAGTAGATGTTGCTGTTGATCAGGGTGGATGTATAGAAACTTGTAAACCTACAACTCACCAGGATCCTACTTACGTAATCGATGACGTATTACACTACTGTGTGGCTAACATGCCAGGGGCGGTACCTTACACTTCTACTTTGGCTCTAACAAATGCAACTTTACCTTACGCTATTCAATTAGCTAATAAAGGATGGAAAGCCGCTTGTGCTGAAAACGAGGAATTGAAGTTAGGACTTAATGTTATCAACGGTGAGATTGTATATCAAGCTGTTGCAGAAGCATTTGACATGCCATATAC
>NZ_SMMD01000770.1 GCF_009711475.1 Fulvivirga aurantia | reverse complement strand
ACAGAATCTGTGATTATGATTGTTTACGCCATTTCTATAGGACTAAGTATGGCTGCTACCGCTATGGTTGCCCGAAGAGTAGGAGAAGGTAAAAAAGAAGAAGCTTCTAACGCAGCAATGCAGGCCATAATCATGACCGTGGCTTTGTCGCTCGTTTTTAGTTTAGTAGGTATCTTCTTTCCGAAAGAGATCTTGAGGTTGATGGGAGGTGAGGCAGACCTGGTGCAGGAAGGCTATCGCTATACTATGATCATGCTGGCGGGTAATCTTACTATTATGTTGATTTTTCTGATTAATGCAATTTTCAGAGGAGCAGGAGATGCATCAATCGCCATGCGTGTGTTATGGCTTTCTAATGGTCTAAATATCGTACTAGATCCTATACTCATATTTGGCCTGGGCCCGATACCAGCATTTGGCGTAGAAGGGGCGGCCATTGCTACGACTATTGGCAGAGGCACTGGGGTTATTTACCAACTCGTGAGGTTAGCTGGACCAAACTCAGTGGTACATGTCTCTTTACGAAATCTAAAAGTTAATCTTGATATTATTGTAAGGCTGGCGAAGGTATCGTTAGGTGGTATAGGCCAATATATGATTGGTACTTTGAGCTGGCTATTTTTAGTGAGAATAAGCGCCACTTTCGGAGCTGAAGTGCTGGCAGGTTATGCTGTGGCCTTTAGAATTATAATGTTTACTATTTTACCATCTTGGGGGCTCGGCAATGCAGCTGCAACTCTCGTAGGTCAGAATTTAGGCGCAGGACAACCCGATAGAGCTGAGAAATCAGTATGGCGGTGTGCGTTCTTTAATATGATATTTCTGGGCGTAGTGTCCCTGGTGTTTGGCATTTGGGCAGAGTGGTTTGTAGGCATATTTTCTACTGAAGCAGAAGTGATCAAATATGGGGCATTGGCTTTGAGGTACATCTGTTTTGGTTATGTGTTCTTTGCCTATGGTATGGTTATCGGTCAGGCTTTTAATGGAGCTGGCGATACCAGAACACCCACCATTATTAACTTCTTTTGTTTTTGGCTGTTTGAAGTGCCTTTGGCATACCTGCTGGCGATTACATTTGATTTTGGCCCTCAGGGAATCTTCGTGTCGATAGCTTTGGCAGTGGTTTTATTGGCTGTAGTAAGCATAGCCATATTTAGAAGAGGAAAGTGGAAGACAGTAAATATATAGTTAGATAGAACAGGCAGCTTAAATAAAAGCTGCCTGTTTTTAATTGAAGTTTTGACAATTATTGTTCTTCTATCCACTGGCGAAAATTAGGTGCATTTTCTTTACTCACATATATACTATCGTTCGTAGTAGGGGCGAGTGTTAGTGCAATCTTTCCGTTATCAGATTTAAATTTTTCGATACAATCTATATGCACGAGATACTTTCTGTTTACCCTAAAAAAACTGCCGTCTACCTCAGTAGCTATATCTGCGATGCTTTTGTCGATAATGTAAGTAACTCCCTCACGATCTTTAAGAAAAACCACCTTGTGTTCTGTAAAAAAGTAAGCAACATGCTCAACCGCTACAGGCACGATATCAGTTCCTTTTTTTACTAAAAAGCGTTTTTTGCCACTGTTGCTGCTCGTGATGTTTGTGTTTAGGAGTTCACCAAGCTTATTTTTAATAAAGTGTGACTCAAGCCTGCTGACTTTATCTAAAGCTTTGTCAAGCCGCTCTTGTGTGATTGGCTTTAGCAGATAGTCTATTGAGTTGTGTTCTAATGCTTTAAGTATGTAGTCGTCATAAGCTGTAGTAAATATTACGGGAAAGTTTATAGAGACTTTTTCAAAAATCTTGAAGGAAACATCGTCCGCCAGTTGTACATCGACAAAAGCAAGGTGTGGAGCATCGTTAGTTTTGATAAAATCAATGGCCTCATCAACACGCTGTAACACGGCAATTATTTTCAACTCTTTATTGGTGCTATAGAGCATTTTTTGGAGCTTATCAGCTGCCGCTTGTTCGTCTTCAATAATTAGTATATTCATATTAAGCGTTCAATTCTAGCATAGGAAGTTGAATCTTGAAAGTGTCACGATCAACCCATGTTTCAATTCCTTTTCCTACAATAATTTTAAAACGTTCATCCAAATTCTTGAGCCCTATTTTGCTCGAGTGTTGAAGCGATCGCTTCTTCTGGAGTCTGTTTTCTATACATAATAAACCTCCAACATTACTTATTTGTACTAGCATGGGATGCTTCTTTGAAATCTCATTATGCTTCACCACGTTTTCTATAGCCATAAATATCGATATCGGGGGAATTAGGTATTTAGCTTCTATTTCTTTTTTCAGCTTAAAAGAAACATCCAGAGAGTGGCCAAACCTGAGCTGTAACAAGGAGAGATATTTATTTAGAAAAAGGAGTTCATCTTCAAGTAATACCAACCTCTGATCTTTATTCGATAAAATATACCGATATACCTCTGCCAGGCTGGATGTAAATGCTTTTGCTTTTTCGGGATTTTCGTCAATAAGATAAGACAAGCTATTGAGCGAGTTAAACATAAAGTGAGGGTCGATCTGATTTTTAAGTGCTTCAAGCTGTGCCTGAATTCTCGCTTTGTCTTGTTTTTCTCCTTTTACTATATCTGAAGCGCGCTGTTTGATCAAAAATGTGGTCTCATAGGCGTGTGTGATAAACACTACACACACGACACAAACAATGGAAGTAAGTTTTATCACATCCCAGCTTGGAGGTGCACCGGTAAAAGTATACCAAGCATACAACATCACGATTACGAGGGGGGCGGTATAAAATATATTACCACCCAAAATCATGATCACTTTTTGTGTGGGGTTAATAAACCAATTATACTTTTCCTCCAGCTTAAAAAGTATAAACCGATTGCCTTGCCAGATAAGAAAGGAGATAAGCATAAAATACCCATACGTAGCAAAAAGGTAAAAAACAGACCGGTCTTCGTGGGTCACGAGACCAGTTGCATTGGGAATAACAATGCCAAAGAGCTGTATGCCTATAATTCTGACGAGCTTGTCGTTTATATCGACCTTGTCTGACATGCTTAGTAATAGAAGTTTACTGTTTCGAACCGTGATTTTTCCGTTTCGGATATTTATCCCGGTTTCGATAAAATAAATGTACTAATTTCAGATTGTTGAAACTAACGTATTTTACGCAACTCAAACTTCTTTATATGAATGAGCTTAAAATAAACCACGCTGCTGTATGGGTATCTACCATAGTCGCTCAATTTATACCACCACTGTGGTACGATTATGTGTTTTTTGGTATTCGCTGGATGGAGCTAAATGATTTTAAGGAGGAAGACTTTGCCCAATATAACATGGCAGTGGGTCTTACCCTGGCATTTGCCGCTACCCTGGCAGCTGCTTATGTAATAGCCTGGCTCTTTACAAAAATTAAAGTAAAAACTGGTGTGGAGGGGATGAAGTATGCACTTATATTTTGGGTAGGCTTCCGCTTTTTAGAAGTGGCAACTCAAAACATGTTTACCCTCAGGCCATTTGAGCTTACGTTGATTGACGAATCTGTGGTTTTGGTTCAGTATCAGATTATAGGTATTACTCTCGGTATTTGGAAAAAGTATAAAAACTAAATTATGAAAACAGCATTTCAACTAGAAAAAGAATTTGTAGCCACTGTAAATGAAAAGACCGGCCAATCATTAGAAAAATGGATGTCTGAGCTTGAGAATAAGGACTTTAAAAAGATGAAAGAAGCTGTTGATTACCTCAAAAAGGAACGGGAGATCAACCATATGAATGCCACTTTTATAGCGGGTATTTACCTTAATGATGGTGAGCTTGTCAACGACCCTAAATCATTATTAAAGAAGCACTTTGTAGGGAAGGAGGATAAGCAAGAGCTCTACAAGCAAATTGAGCAGGCGGTAAGTAGTGCGTTTAAAACTGTGCAGGTTGTACCGACCAAAGGCTATATTTCCTTTAGAAATCCTAAAGAATTTGCTGTGGCCAAGATCAATAAAAAGGAAATAAGAGTGGGTCTTGATTTGGGAGAGCAGGAATTTGACGCTTACACCCAGAAGGCAAAAAGTCTTGGCACAATGCCTCGTATATCGCATATGGTAGAGATTACCACACCAGAGGAGGTTAACGAAAAGCTTAAATCCTCTTTGGCAAAAGCAAACCAAATAGTAAATAATTAAACGAGTAAAATTATGGAAGCATCAATTAACTGGCTCGCGGTAGTCGTGGCCACATTATCTACGTTTGTTTTAGGTGCCGTTTGGTACGGCCCGTTGTTTGGCAAGGTCTGGATGGCAGAACATGGCTATACAGAAGATGACCTAAAAGACGCGAATATGGCAAAAATATACGGTACAGCTTTCGTGCTGGAGTTTATCATGGCTGTGAATTTGGCCTATTTTATTCAAGGCGTAAGCGCTGGAGAAGGAGTGTTTTATGGCTTTGTCACCGGCTTTGGGTGGGTAGCAATGGCTATTGGTGTAAACTACCTGTTCTCTAGAAATTCTATGAGACTGTGGTTTATAGATGCGTTTTATTTCGTGGTAAGCTTTACCATTATGGGTGTAATTCTTGGCTTCTGGAAGTAAGCTTTATAGGCCAGTGACAGACTTGTTGCTGGCTTTTTACCCTCTTTGAATGAGAAATGTGATGTACCAGAAATAAGCAATTAAGAAGAAAAAACCTTCCCATCGGCTAATCACAGGTCTTTTACCAACAACCACGGCCAGAATGAGTGCCGTACTGGAGGCGATAATCATAAAGACATCAGAGTTGCTTATTACATCATAAGGAATTGGCTTTAGCGCGGAGCTTAAACCCAGTATCCATAGCAGGTTAAAGATATTTGAGCCTACCACATTACCAACGGCAATGTCTGTGTCATTTTTAAAAGCAGCTACTGCTGATGTAACTAGTTCAGGTAAAGAAGTACCCACTGCAATGATTGTAAGACCGATAAATCTTTCGCTCATGCCTAGTTCTGTAGCCATTAACACAGCACCATCTACTACCCATTGTCCGCCAAAGTATAAGCCAACCATACCGGCTACAATAAGTAGCACCGACTTAGAAGTTGACATTTCTTTGTAATCGCTATCGGCAAACTCGCTTTTACGCTGCTTGGAGACTATATAAACATAGCCCATAAAGAGAACGAAAAAGAAGAGAAGGATACCACCATCATATTGGCTGATTACAAAATCAACACCTTTGGTGCCAAATAGCGAAGCATTGGCGAGAAAGCCAACAAGCAAAGTTGCTGTTAGTGAAAAAGGTATTTCTATAAAATAAGTGTTCTTGGTGATTGGCAGTGGATTGATAAGAGCGGCTATACCAAGAATAAGGAGTATGTTGGCAATATTACTACCCAGTATGTTTCCCACACCAATATCTGGTGCATCATTATAACTCGATACAAGATTTACCAAAAGCTCTGGCAATGAAGTACCGAAAGAAACGATGGTGAGACCGATTACAAGGCTGGAAACATTTAATTTTTTGCCAATGGAGGTAGCTCCATCAACTAATATATCTGCGCCTTTGATTAGCAGCACAAACCCTACTACAAATAAAATATATACCAGCATGCCAAATCCTTCAAACGAAGGGCTAAAATAGTACAAATTTTTGTCTCAATGCTAGAAATCTTTGAGATTTTTAAAGAAAGAAATTGAGGGCTAAATCATGCTTAGCCCTCAATTTTAGATGATTTATGCTGCTTCTGTTTGGGGATTGATATTGTACCAATTTACTTTTCTTGATAAGAACATCAACGTGCCTAAAGCGATGAATAACCCAAG
Source organism: Fulvivirga aurantia (assembly GCF_009711475.1). Lineage (GTDB taxonomy): Bacteria > Bacteroidota > Bacteroidia > Cytophagales > Cyclobacteriaceae > Fulvivirga > Fulvivirga aurantia. Next base: position 2,051 of record NZ_SMMD01000770.1, on the reverse strand, counting down.
GCTACCTACAAGCAATGAGAAGTCTTGTAATTGAAGAATAACATAGATGAAAAAATAGATGCCTGATAAGGCGATGCCGGTAATAATACTCAGTCGGGTGCTTTTAAAAATCGATGAAATGTAAGTGAGAATAAGGCTCACAGTCATGCTGGCAGCTATGAGATATGCCAATTGAAAACCGAGATGCTCAGTAATGGAAAGAAGCAAGGCATAGAATATAGTAATCACCAAACCCACCAGGGCATATTGGATAGGGTGAAATCGCTTTTGATTGAGCACCTCAACCAGAAAGAAAATTAAAAATGTAAGTGCTATAATGAGTGCAGCGTACTTGGCTGAGCGCATGTTCTTCTGATATTCGTCAACAGGAAGTATGAAGTCTACGCCAAACACCGATTCATCAATTTTCTGGTTAGAAGCTAGCCACTGTTGTGGATAGTTGCGATTAAGGTCTAGAACCGTCCAGTTAGCACTAAACCCACTTTCATTAATATCGTGATTGTCTGGTAGAAATCTTCCATTAAAGCTGGGGTTGGGCCAGGGCGACTTCATGGCAATTTTAGTTTCTTTACCTATTGGGGTTATACCCAACCGGGTACTGCCGTTGAGTGATAATTTAAAACCAAAATTATACACTCCGGCATCTGCAATAGGCACCCGAGTGCTCACTCCAGACGATGTAACCTGATGGTTTACTAAGCCTGGAGATATGGGTAGCACGCGCTCATTCCATTTAATTCTGATGCGCTCCTGTATGCCAGTAAGGTCCGAAATTCCGATAGAAAGGGTAGCATCTTCCCACAAGATGAGCTCAGGATCAATGTTCCAAATTTTAAAATCCGGTTTTTTGAAATGACCCGCTACATCAAGGGCCCCATTGTATAATACTACTTCATAAATGCCTCTTTTACGGGTGATGGGATCAACTTTACTATTAACCACGAGTGATTCTGGCAAAAAATGAGCATAATGAACAGAGTATGTAGTTACGCCTTCTTTTGATTGATGTAGTTTTTTGTAAGGAATTGATAAAAATGGTCCACTTAAAACCTGCTCACTGCCCCACTTTTCACTTACCTCCTGAATGGCAAAATCACGATTGGCCTCTCGCTCTTCTATTAACGACTCTACCATAGAGGTAGGGATGAGTAATAGCAGCGCGAGAACTGTAATAACAAATAGCTTTAATGAGACAGACTGTTTGAGATTGTCCATCCCCTTTTGCAAAAATGATTGAGTTTCTTTTTCTTCCATGATTTTAGTGATTAAAAGTACTTTGAAATACAAAGTACAGATATAAAAAAATTTATTTATTCTTAATAAGCGCCTCCAATGCATTCAAATGATTTTCGAAGGCCTTTTTACCGCTGCGAGTAACTTCATAATTTGTATGAGGTTTTCTGCCCACAAAGGATTTTTTTACAGAGATATATTCTTCCTTCTCAAGTGCTTTGAGATGGCTGGCCAGATTACCGTCCGTAACCTCTAACAACGCTTTCAAGGAATTAAAATCCATTTCATCATTAGCCAGTAGCGCAGACATAATGCCCAGGCGCACTCTATTTTCGAATGCTTTATATAATTGATTGATTAAACCTTTCACCGCTCGTATTTCATGTACATAAATGCACCATAAATGATGTGCAATAACCCAAACCCTACAGCCCAAAACAACAACCCATAGCCGATATAGTAAGCGCTGAGCAAACCTAGCAATATTTCTAAAATACCAAGGTGTCTGATGTCGCGATAAGTAAACTTGCTGGCGTTTACCAAGGCCAGCCCATAAAAAATGAGAGTAAGAGGAGCAATGAGCCCGATGGCACCTTTACTGAATAAAATTAAAATAAGAATTCCTCCCGCGACTAGCGGTATCAGCAAATTAAGTGTCATCTGTTTACTCACTTTGTTCCATAAGGGCTGTTCCTTTTTAGTCGCATTTCTATAAGCTAGAAATATTGCGGTACCCACGGCTAGCACAAGTACACCAAGTGCTAAGGCCATAAGAGTAATCACATTTTTAGTAAGAGCTTGCTGAGAAAGTGAAGAAT
>NZ_SMMD01000523.1 GCF_009711475.1 Fulvivirga aurantia | reverse complement strand
ATTAGGCAAAGAGAAAACCCGTGCGGTGCGGGCGCGAATATCTGAGCTACTTCAGCATGATAATGACGAGCTTAGAGATAACAAACCAGCGAGAGAGCTGGCATTGATACCTGTGGAGGAGGCCACTATGCTTATGCCTGTGAAAGTACCTAACTACACCGACTTTTACTCTAGTGAGGAGCACGCCACCAACGTAGGTACGATGTTTAGAGATCCAGACAATGCATTGCTTCCTAATTGGAAACACATACCTGTGGGGTATCACGGCAGAGCTTCTTCAATAGTGCCTTCTGGAGTTGATATACACAGGCCTAAAGGTCAAACCAAGGCTCCTGATGCCGATCTGCCATCATTCGGGCCATGTAAACGCATGGATTTTGAGTTGGAAATGGCATTTATAACAGGTAAAGAAAACGGACTTGGCAATGCTGTACCTACCGACAATGCGGAGGACTTTATCTTTGGATTTGTATTGTTTAATGATTGGTCGGCCAGAGATATACAAGTTTGGGAATATGTGCCATTAGGGCCATTTCTAGCTAAGAATTTTGCTTCCTCGATTTCTCCGTGGATCGTAACTATGGATGCATTGGAGCCCTTTAGAATAGCCGGCCCAAAGCAGGAACCGGAAGTGCTGCCGTACCTCAAATATAAAGGTGAAAAGAACTTTGATATAAAATTGCAAGTGTCTCTGCAGCCTGAAGGTGGTGAGGAAAATATAATTTGCAATAGCAACTTTAAATACATGTACTGGAATGTAAACCAGCAACTGGCGCACCATACAGTAAACGGATGTAACCTTCAGGTTGGAGACATGTATGCATCCGGTACCATCAGTGGGCCTACATCAGATTCATACGGTTCTATGTTGGAGTTGGCCTGGAAAGGAACCAAGCCAGTGCAATTATCTGACGGCAGTGAAAGGAAGTTTCTAGAAGATGGTGACACCGTAATTATGAGAGGCCATGCTGAAAATAATGGTGTGCGGGTAGGATTTGGAGAAGTACGCTCAAAAGTGCTTCCAGCCAAATAAAATTTCGATTCAATTAAATCTAAAGACACTATTATATGCTAACCATTGACCCTAAAAAGGTATCGGTTCCAGAGCTTCACTCTTATTTATTGGGGGCAATCGCCCCCAGGCCTATAGCCTTCGCAAGTACGGTTGATAAGGATGGCAAAGTTAACCTGAGCCCTTATAGCTTTTTTAATTGTTTTGGTGCTAATCCACCAATAGTCATTTTTTCACCTGCTCGTAGAGGTAGAGATAATACTACTAAACACACCTATGAAAATGTGAAAGAGGTAAAAGAGGTAGTAATTAATGTGGTTAATTACGCCATTGTTGAGCAAATGTCTTTATCCAGCACTGAGTACCCTAAAGGTGTAAATGAATTTGAAAAAGCAGGACTTACCGAGGCTAAATCTGTGCTGGTGAAACCGCCTAGGGTTAAGGAAGCGCCTGTAGCCTTTGAGTGCAAAGTACTTGAGGTTAAAGAGACAGGTACAGAAGGGGGAGCCGGGAATCTCGTTATCTGCGAAGTTTTACTTGCGCATTTCAATGATGATATTTTAGATGAGAATAAAAAGGTAGACCCTTTTAAACTCGATGCTGTTGCAAGAATGGGAGGTAACTATTACTGCAGGGCACAGGGAGACGCTATTTTTGAAATACCTAAGCCACTAAAAAGCATGGGTATTGGTGTAGATAGTATGCCCGAAGAAGTAAGGTCTAGTCATGTGCTTACAGGTAATAATCTAGGTCGGTTGGGCAATGTAGAAAAGCTGCCGGATCAATCTGAGGTAGAAGCTTTTGTAAAAGGATCTGATATAATTAAAATTGCTAAAGACGATCAATACATCAATAACCTGCATAAGCTTGCTCAAACATATGTCGAAAAGGGAGACTTAGACACAGCCTGGAAAATTTTGCTATCTTCTCAATAAACTTGCCTTGAAGATCAGAATATTTTTTTTGGTGTTATTAGGCACGATCCATTGCCTTGCATCCTCTGCTCAAGATTCTACCAATACGGAGAAAAAGGTAAAGATTATTCCCTTGCCAGCAGTTTTTTACACTCCTGAAACACGTTTGGGATTTGGTGCACTACTGTCTGGCGTGTTTAACATGGGTGATAAGTTAAATACTCGCAATTCTAATGCGCAGGTACTGGCTGCCTATACGCTCAATAAACAAGTAATCTTGCAAACCAGGCATAATCTATTTACCGACAATGAGCGCTTCGTTTTCAATGGTGAATTAAGCTATTATGACTTCCCGATCCTTTACTATGGAATAGGAAACAATACAAAAAAAGAGTTTGAAGAGGACCTGGATTATAAGGTGGTAATCTTTAGGGAGCGTGTGTTAAAGAAAGTGCGAAAAAATCTTTTTGCCGGCCTTCAATATAGATACACCTATTTATATGATCTCATTTATGAGCCGGAGTTTTTGTTAGAAGATAAACAACGACTTGAATCAGAAACGGGTACAAACTCAGGGCTTGGTTATTCTGTAGTTTACGATAGCAGGAATAATGTCTTAAATGCGTCTGAAGGTGTTTTTGCTGAATTCTCTACTTTCTACCATGGTAGTGCGCTTGGCGGTGATTATAATTTTAGTAGATACATAGTTGATTTGAGAAAGTATTGGTCAATCAATGAGCAAAATGTAATAGCCACACAATTTTTTGCAGAGCTTAACTCATCAGAAACTCCTTTTAGAGAAATGTCATTATTAGGAGGTGAAACTATCATGCGAGGTTATTACAATGGTCGGTATAGAGACAATCAGCAGATGGCATTGCAGGCTGCATATCGCAAGCAAATTTTCGGCAGGGTTGGGCTGGTTGCTTTTGGTGCTTTAGGTGATGTTTCGCCAAGATTATCCGCTTTTGATATCTCAGATTTTAAATATACAGTTGGGGGTGGCTTACGATTTATGGTAAACAAATCTGATCGCCTCAATATCAGAATTGATTATGGAATTGGGAAAAACACAAGTGGATTTTACTTTGCATTTGCAGAGGCTTTTTAAATTTTTTTAAAAAAAATTGTAGAATAACCCAACTTTTTTTTATTACCTTCGTAATATCAATTGGTTTACAGGTTGAAAATAAATACTGATTGATTGAAAATGCCGGTGCAATTTGTACTGGCATTTTCTCTTTTCATACAACCTGAAATCAACAACTCTCCCTGCGATTTCTCGTTTAAGCATTACACCAAATCCTTAATAAAAATGAGAAAATACCTTGCTGCTCTTATCGTAATTATGTTGGCCTTTGCCTTGCCGGAATCTAATGCTCAGGAAAAAATGAAAAGCCCACCCGCTTCAGTGGCTGGTGAAATAGATGGCGTGGAGGTTGAAGTAAATTATCACCAACCATCTGCCCGAGGCAGAGTGATGTTGGGTGAGAAATTGCCTTATGGAAAAGTTTGGCGCACAGGTGCCAATGATGCAACCACCATTTCTTTTAGTGAAGATGTAACTGTAGAGGGTGAAGAATTATCTAAAGGAACGTATTCGCTTTTTACCATCCCTGGAGAGGATAGTTGGACCATTATCTTTAATAATC
>NZ_SMMD01000427.1 GCF_009711475.1 Fulvivirga aurantia | reverse complement strand
GCTTTTGTTGTTGATTGAGTTTGTGTTGTTTTTATAAATTTCTCTTCCAAATCACCCATTACCTCTTCAGCAAGGTCATCTCTTAGAAAGCGGAGTAAAAGCCAATTGGCTAGTTTAGGCGGTGTGTTTTTCTGTACTGACATTACTCAGACCTTAGTGAGTTTACGGGGTTGAGGATTACCACTCTCACGGAATGCCAACCCACAATTGCCAAAGCAGTTGCAGAGATTGATAAGACGGCTATAAAATAAGTGTTAATACTCATCGGTGCTCTGTATGCGTAACTTTCTATCCACGATTGCATGGCAAACCAAGAAAGTGGAATAGCAACAACAAAGGCCATTAAAATCACTTTTGCGATATCTTTAGAAAGCAACATGAGTATAGATAAGAATGAGGCTCCCAGTACCTTTCTTATACCAATTTCTTTTACGCGTTGAGCAGTAGAATAGGTAGTAAGACCAAATAATCCTAAAAATGCAATGAGAATCGCAAGGATTGCGAAAGCCGTAAATAGCTGTGCAAATTGCCTGTCGGCTCGATAATGTTTGTCAAAATTGTCGTCTAAAAAGTAATAAACCAATGGCCTTTGTGGGATAAGCTCACGCCATTTGTCTTCAAGTCGCATGATAGTAGATTGTATATTGTCTGCATCAAGCTTTAGAGAAAACATGGCCATACTGAAGGGCTCATACCTAATAGTAAGTGGCTCTACTTCACTATGCAACGATCGGTAATTGAAGTTATCAACCACACCGATAACGACACCTTGCTTGCCCCACTGATCAAACCTTTTGCCGATAATATCTTCAGGATTTTCATAGCCCCATAAACTAGCAGCAGCCTTATTTACTATCAGCGCTTCTGTAGAATCAGTGGTGAAGTTGTAAGAGAAAGGTCTGCCGGCAACCACTTCAATATTGTACAAAGGAATAAAATCAGGGTCGACTTCATAAATAGCAGGGTTGTGGGGAATCAAAGTGCCATCAGGACCTTCAATTTGGGTGCCTGCATTGGGGTGAAATTTTCCAGGTACTGCTCTTGAAGCTGCAATGGCCGTTACGTCCGGGTCTTTTAGAAACTCATCTTTAATGGTCTCAATATTAAGTATGGCCTGTATGTCAAAACCAAACTCCATGACCAAGGTTTGCTCTTTGTCAAACCCTAACTCATGGTTTTGCAGGTAGCTGAGCTGATTGTAAATTGTAATGGTACCGATGATAAGGGCTAAAGTGAGAATAAACTGAAATGTAACCAGCCCCTTTCTAAGCGACACACCTTTGGAGCCCGTTTTAAAGTTGCCTTTCAATACTTTGGCTGGCTCATACTTAGAAAGTAAAAAGGCAGGGTAACTACCCGACAACAATCCTAAAATCACTAATAATGAAATAAAAGCACCTATAAACTCTATCGTGAGTAGGTCTGATAAAACGATTGACAGTCCAGTGATGCTTTCAAAATAAGGACTTGTCAGAGAGATTAAAGCCAAAGCCACAATGCCTGCGAATAATGCTAATAATGAAAACTCAGAAAGAAATTGAAAAATTAAAGACGATTGCCTGGCACCTACTACTTTTCTCACTCCAATTTCTTTAGCTCTTTCTAGCGAGCGCGCTGTTGATAGATTGATGAAGTTCATGCATGCTATCAATAAAATAAAGCCACCAATCATGGAAAAAATAATAAGACTAGATAAGCTTCCTGTTTTGCCAGGTTGTCTGGCGGCAACAGAGTTTAAGTATGCGCCATCGAGTGGTTCCACATCAGCGTAGAATTTATAGCCATCCCAATCGCTGGTATGTTTGGCAGCCAACTCATTGATTCTTGGTTTGATAGAGGCGATTGTGCTGTTTTCTTTAAGTAAAACGTATGTATAGAAATCTACATAGCCCCAATCCTCAAATATGGTCGGGCGCTGTTGGTAAAACGTGCTCATAGAGAGTATGCCATCAAAAGTAAAGTGAGAGTTTTTGGGGATGTCTTTCATTACCCCGGTCACTATACACTCTCTGTTTTGATCGTAGATGATAGATTTTCCTAAAGCATCACCGTCCGGGAAGTATTTTTTAGCCAGGGACTCAGAGAGTACAATGGTGTTAGGTTCTGTTAGTGCAGTTTCGGGATTGCCGGAAAGGAGAGGCCAACTAAATACTTCAAAGGCACTCGAGTCACCAAACACGATACCTTCTTCGTTATACAGGTGATCGTTTACTTCAATTAGCTTGTCGTATGCTGGTGTAAAGCGACAAAATGTTTCTACTTCAGCAAATTCTTCTTTGAGTGCTGGTCCGATAGGTGCATTTCCCCATACGCGAAATTCTTCCGGTGACGGGGGAGTGGCTATCCCTTCACCATCCTTATGTCCTTGTAAGATGCGATAAGTTCGGTCTAAATTTTCATGGTACTGATCGTAAGAGAGTTGGTCATTGATATAAAAGGCGATATAAATGCAGCATGCAAGACCAACACCAAGGCCCAGAATATTAATGAGTGAATAAAACTTTTCTTTTAAAATGTGACGCCATGCGATTTTATAATAGTTGTTAAACATGATAAAATGATTTGAGTTTGACCTGTAATTTTTGAGTGCGAAAGGCCTCAGGTAATTAAAGACCTGATACCAATAGTTTAGTTTTGCTTTTGTTGTTGATTGAGTTTGTGTTGTT
>NZ_SMMD01000072.1 GCF_009711475.1 Fulvivirga aurantia | reverse complement strand
GATGATTTCTTTGTGGAGGTGGATGATGGTAGTTGTACTAATGTAGCGAGTATTACTTTTACTGTAAACCCATTGCCAATACCCACTTTTGTGTCTGGTTCATCAAATGTGTGCTTTGGAGATACTGAAACTTATATTACTCAAACAAGTCAATCAAATTATACATGGAATGTCAACGGTGGTTCTATTGTACCTGGTACCGGAGAATCTACAGACCCAAGTGTATCGGTAGTATGGGATGGAACATCTCCATATGAGGTTTCTGTAAATTATGAGGATGCTAATGGCTGTACGGCTGTGACACCTACAGTTCTAACTGTGAATGTAAATTCTAATACTATTACAACACCGTTGCCTACGGTGGAAGTATGTAAC
>NZ_SMMD01000815.1 GCF_009711475.1 Fulvivirga aurantia | reverse complement strand
ACAAAAGCAGCTCTAGGGCTGCTTTTTTTGGTTTAAGAACTTGGTTGAATAACTCTATGTCTACAAGTTTGCAGTAGAGCCAAACTCGACATGAAGAGATCACAGTTAATTACCCCAGAAGGATTAGAAAAGCTAAAGGCTGAGTTAGATCACCTTTGGCGCGTGGAGCGTCCTGAGACTACAAAAAAAGTCTCATGGGCTGCTAGCCTTGGTGATAGATCTGAAAATGCAGATTACCATTACAATAAAAAGAGGTTAAGAGAAATCGACAGACGAGTTCTGTATTTAAGGAAATGTATTGATGATTTTAAAGTCGTAAAATACGATCCCTACCAGGAAGGTAAAGTGATGTTTGGTGCCTGGGTAGAAATTGAAAATGAAAGCGGTTTAAAGAAACGTCTTCGCATTGTTGGTTACGAAGAACTCATTGGAGCCAAAGATCACATTTCAATGGACTCACCTATGGCACAGGCTCTATTAAATAAAGAAGTGGGTGACGTAGCCATTGTAGAAGCTGCTAACAGACAGTTTAAATGGCGAATTAATCAAATAGAATATCAGAAATAACGAATTGTGGCTATCTGCTATGTTTTAAAGCAATCAAGGTATTCGCTACCTTTAGTAGATCAGTCTCATCTATTTCAGGTTTTGGTGCTAGTAGATACCGTTGTTGTTCTGGCCTGGCAATAAAAGCACCCATAAATCCAGCCCATATTGCACCTGCAATATCCCAACCATGAGCAGCTATCATCATACAATCCGCTGGGTCTACCTGAGCTTTACTTGCGGCCCAGTGATAAACATCTCGATGCGGTTTATATTTCCCGGCTTTCTCCACACTCAGGTTATCATCAAAAAATTGTGCTAAATCGGCATTTTCTAATTGCTCACGCATCACTTCATCAGAAGAGTTAGTAAGCGCAATCATTTTAAATTCATTTGCTTTTAGTCGACTCAGCGCTTCTTTTACTTCAGGATGAGCAGGTAAAGACCTTATGGGTTTTAATACTTTTTTGGCTTCTTCATCTGATAAATGATGACCATAATTGGCAGCAACCATACGCAAAGAGGCAGCACCTATCTCTCCAAAATTGTAATATTTGTGGCTCACGGTAGTTACCAGCGAATATTGTAACATGGTGGTAAACCAAAGTGAAACCAAATCCTCATTACCACCTAAAGCTTCTGCAACACTTTGTTTTAGCTTAGTGAGATCTAGTAAGGTTTCATTTACATCGAAAAAAAGCACTTTTGGTGGCCGCATAATTAATGATTTGCTTAAGTAACTATTCAATTAAACATAAGTCAAGAATGAGAGTTTAGGTCTTTCCAGATAATTATTTAGAATAATTCTTAATAGCTTCTTGTTTGTGATGTTTGCTGCATGTATTTTCGCTGCCGATTATGTCATCAAATAAAAATGACCTGCAATTGAGCGCTGTAACCCGATGGGTTGTCTTTGCCATTTTATTTATGGCCATAGGCACCGTATCAGAGTTATTTCTTATTTCTCATTATGAAGACAGTTGGCAGATATTACCAATCATTCTTATTGTGTTGAGCCTGGTTGTTTTTTCTACTACCTTATTTTCCTCAGCAAATTGGGCAGTCAATGTATTCAGATGGTTATTAGCATTCTGCGCTTTGAGCGGATTGCTTGGTGTTTATTTTCACCTTAATGCCAATTATGAATTCGAAACAGAACTGCACCCTACACAGGATTGGCTTACTAGCTTTATCGAGAGTCTTTCGGGGGCCTTACCTGCACTTGCGCCTGGTAGCATGATTGCCTTTGCACTGATTGGATACATTTACATTTTACTTAAACATAAATCACACAAACAATGAAATTATTGACTAAATCTTTAGCCATACTACTTCTAGCTTTTATGGTTGCTTGTCAGCAAAAAGCTAATGAAGAAAATACAGAAAGTGAATCAGAGAAAACTGAAGTCACTGAAGATTCTACTGAAAAATCTACAACCAGCGGAGTGCTAAATGCCAACCTGGCCTCTGAAGAAGAACTTGCCAGCACTGGTTTATCTGAAGCATTAGTTAGTGAAATAACAGCCAAAAGACCATTTGTAGACATGATGGATCTGCACTCTATCCTAAGCGCGGAAATGGACAGCGCAGGACTAGAAGAGCTATATGGTAAACTTTTCGTTCCTTTTAACCTAAACACCACCAAAGAAGCAAACTTCAAAATCATTCCTGGTGTTGGGAACAGAATGGCTCATGAATTTGAAGAATACAGACCTTATTTGAAAGTTGCGCAGTTCAGAAAGGAAATTGGCAAATATGTAGATGAGCTAGAAGTAGCACGACTTGAGCGGTATGTGTTTGTACCTGTAGAGCTCAACACTGCTTCTGAAGAAGATATTTTAGCTTTACCTGGTGTTGGGGAGAGAATGGCTCACGAGTTTGAAGAATACAGACCTTACGAAAACATGGAGCAGTTTAGAAAGGAAATAGGTAAATACGTAGACGATAAAGAGTTATCAAGATTAGAAAGATTCGTATACCTGAAGGATAAATAAATTTTATCCAATGAAATTTATAAAGGAGAAGGGTGAGCAGCTCTTCTCTTTTTTTTGTCTAACCAATTCTGGCAATTTTTACGATATCGCTAGTTTCTATTCTATAAGTGCCCCATCTTTTGCCCTGCACTATTATCGCTGGGAGTAATGCAGGCACCACTACACTGTCATAGTCTTTTTTCTCAACGGCTGCAGTGTCCTGGCTTGCCAACACCACCTCTACGATATCACCGTTCTTCATAATCAGCTGTAATTTAGAGCCTACTGGTATATCTTTAATAGCCTCTTTCGCTTCTTTCTCTGTCATAGGAATGTTCATTTACTTATCTAATAAACGATAAAGCGCATTGCCTTGTTCTCGTAGCTCTTTTACAGGTTATATAGGAACATTTTAATTACTAAACTTCTCATATGTTTTTGCCTTTATTAATTTAGCAACTTCAAAACAACAGACTAATAATGCTACCTAAAATAGATCCTACGACCACAAATACCTGGAAGAAACTACAAGCTCATTTTGAAGAAATCGAGCCTGCAGACATGCGTGATATGTTTAAGCAAAACGCTGAAAGGTTTGACCAGATGAGCCTCGAATTTGAAGATATTTTAGTTGATTTTTCTAAAAACCGTGTGACTGATGAAACCATGCAGTTATTGGTTGAGCTGGCTCATGAAATAGACCTAAAAACAGCTATCGATAATATGTTTGATGGTAGCCTGATCAATGAAACTGAAGGTAGAGCTGTAATGCATACCGCACTACGCAATCGATCTGAGCAACCTGCAACCATTGCAGGTGATGATGTAATGCCTGCAGTAAATAAAGTTTTATCTCAGGTAAAGGTGTTTGCCGATAAGGTAACAAAAGGCCAATGGTTAGGATTCGATGGCCAACCTGTAAAATCAATTGTAAACATTGGTATAGGTGGATCAGATCTGGGGCCGGTCATGGTAACTGAAGCCTTAAAGCCCTATAAAGTAGAGGGTATTGAGACTTATTACGTTTCCAATGTAGATGGAAGTCACATTGCTGAAGTATTGAAAAAGGTTGACCCTGCCACTACCCTATTCATGATCGCCTCAAAGACGTTTACTACACAGGAGACTATGACCAACGCACACTCTGCCCGTGATTGGTTTCTGGCAAGTGGGGGTAGCGAAAACGACATAAAGAAACATTTTGTAGCTATTTCAACCAATCAAAAATCAGTAGAAGAATTTGGGATCGATAGTGAGAATATGTTCGAATTCTGGGATTGGGTTGGTGGTCGTTATTCGCTTTGGTCATCCATTGGTCTTTCTATAGCGTGCACTATTGGTTACGACAGATTTGAAGAATTACTGGAAGGTGCTTTCGCCATGGATGAGCACTTTAAACATACGACCTTTGATAAGAATATACCCGTGATTCTGGCTTTACTAGGAGTATGGTACAACAACTTTTTTGATGCTGAATCTCACGCCATATTACCCTACGACCAGTATATGCATCGCTTTGCAGCTTATTTTCAACAAGGTGATATGGAAAGCAATGGTAAATCAATTGATAGAAATGGAAAGAAGGTTTCTTACCAAACAGGGCCAATAATTTGGGGAGAGCCCGGTACCAATGGTCAGCATGCATTTTATCAATTGATACATCAGGGCACTAAATTGATTCCTTGTGATTTTCTGGCACCTGCAAATAGCCACAACAAAATCGGAGATCATCATCAGAAATTGCTAGCCAACTTTTTTGCCCAAACTGAGGCGTTGATGAATGGTAAAGCCAGAGAACAAGTACTGGAAGAATTTAAAGCTGAGGGGCTGGAGGAAAACAAGGCCAACCAGCTATTACCTTATAAAGTATTTGAAGGCAACAGGCCAACAAATTCAATATTATTTAAGAAACTCACTCCACACACCTTAGGCAGCCTTATAGCTATGTATGAGCATAAAATCTTTGTGCAGGGCGCCATATGGAATATCTTCAGCTTTGATCAATGGGGTGTAGAACTGGGCAAACAATTGGCAAAGAAAATACTTCCTGAGTTAGATAGTGATGCAACAGTAGATTCACATGACGGCTCTACAAACGGCCTTATAAATAAGTATAAATCGTACAGAGATTAATTGATCAGGAGGAGCCATTTCCTCCTGACTTAGTCAGGTTTTGCAGTTGACTCTTGAGCTCAGCAACATCTGATTCGAGTGAGGAGAGCTTGTCATCAGTAGCTGTATGGTCTTGCGTAAAGCTATTGGTGATTTTGGCTTCAATTCTCCAAATTTCTTTTACATCATCTATGTTTATGGTGTAAGTCTTGTACTTGGAGTTATCGCTTTTAAGTATAAGTATACTTCTGTCTCCTTCATAGAAGAATATACGTTTGGCCACAATGGCCTCTTCAGTAATTATTACACATAATGTGCTGTTAGATAAATCTTTGTAATCTTCAATAAAGCTACTTACCGTAATTTCTCCTGGGAAAATAGTTGGAATCATACTATCACCAACAATCTCAAACAAGCGATGCACTCCCCTTTCGAACCCTGGAATTTTGTAAACATCGAGCGTATTGAGATAATCTGTATTTTCCAGGCCTTTAATATAGCCAGCATGAGCATCTTCCTTAATAAGAGGCATCAAGGCAGAATCTTTCATGTCAACTTTCACAATTGACTCCCTCACAGGTACTTGATTTGGAGTAGAACCTTTGATGTAAATATCACCCTGACCGTTTACCAGCCAATTGCAATTTACCTGAAAAGCCATGCTAATTTTTTGAAGTGTATCTAGCGAAATATTAGACTTACCTCTTTCTAACTGTGATAAGGCACCCTGTGAAACACCCACCTCGTTGGCAAACTCACTTTGTGATAGCCCGAGCAATTCTCTAAGTACTGTTATTCTACGCTTCTCAAAGTCAGAATTCTCCATAATATTAGTATACTAATTTTGGGTTAAGCTATTATCATGCTTATATTTGAGCCTCATCTAGTCAAAGATAGTGATATAACATCGATGTCTTAGCTACAACAAAAAAGAATACAAAATCTATGCAGATTATAATTGCGGAGGACGATCATGACGACAGGGTGCTCATAGAAGATGCATTACTTGAAAACGGAATTGATGCAAAGGTCACTACTTTTGTAAAAGATGGTGAAGAGCTGATGGAATTATTAAATGCTACCAAGAAGTTGCCTTCAATAATTCTTTTAGACCTGAACATGCCTAAAAAGGATGGTAGACAGACACTTGTAGAAATTAGAGATGATGCAAGGCTCAAACACATACCCATAATTATATACACTACCTCGCAAGCCGAAGAAGACATCAAGCTTTCTTATAAGCATGGCAGCAATACATATTTTACAAAACCCAGTAAGTTTTCTGAGTTAGTTGAACTCATAGCCAGTATAAAAAGTTACTGGTTTGACAATGCCAAGCTGGGTAAAGAAAAATAATCTTGTAGAAGCCACTCTCCGATATTGTAGAATTACTTACTGTAAGCGCACTATTTTAAATTATTTTGGAAAAGCTGAAACCTTTATCGCATTTTTACGATTAAAGAAATATGGGACTTACAAAAGCAGATAAATTTACAGCTACTCAAAACAGAATTGCACTGATGGCCAAGGCCCTGGGACACCCGGCCAGAATAGCGATCATTGAGTATCTGGCAATATCTAAGTCATGCGTCTGTGGTGACATTGTAAATGAACTACCTCTATCGCAATCGACCGTCTCCCAACATCTGAAAGAATTAAAAAACGCTGGCCTGATAAAAGGTACCATAGAAGGCCCCAGTGTTTGTTACTGTATCGATGACCGTGTCTGGAAAGAAGCACGTGAGTCTTTTGCAGGATTATTCGCCTCTTATATTGAAGACAATAATTGTTGCTAAAAAAATTTGCTTTTATTCATCGTAATATTACGATTTAGTCTCAGTATCTTTTAACTTTGAACGATAATATCATGAACAATCAACCAATTTTTCCGCGTATACACATGAGTTACTATGTAAGTAACATTGAAGCTACTATAGACTTCTATACCAAGTTTTTTGAAACAGAACCAAATAAGGTAAAAGAAGGGTACGCAAAATTCCTGGTAAATGAACCATCACTTAACATCTCCTTTATTGAGAATAAAGAAGCAATTAAAAATGATGGCGCTCACTTCGGCATAGAAGTAAATGATCCGGAAATTCTAAAACAGAAGCTGGGTAATGCTATGCACCATAACTTACCTATTGATAGAGAAAAGGATGTCACCTGCTGCTATGCCAAACAGGATAAGTTTTGGGTGACAGATCCTGATGGTTATCGATGGGAAGTCTATCAATTTATAGAAGACCGTGAAAAACTAGCGTCTGATGCTAAACCTCAACAAGTAGGATCTGATAACGCCACTTGTTGCGCACCCTTGTCAGAAGAGGCTTCCTTAACATTTTCAAAATAATATAAATGTTGCTCCGATGTATTCACACATCGGGGCAATCCTTTTTATACAAAATCAGCTTATGACCAAAAAATTAAATTTTCTAGATAAGAATCTCACTTTATGGATATTCCTGGCCATGATCATTGGTGTTGGAATTGGTTATTTCTTCCCTTCGAGTAGTGAAGTCATTAATTCGTTTAACTCAGGAAGTACCAATATTCCTATCGCCATCGGCCTTATCTTAATGATGTATCCGCCTTTGGCCAAAGTCAACTACAAGCTTTTACCCAAAGTTTTCAGCAACATCAAAGTACTCTCTTTGAGTTTGGTTCTAAACTGGATCATTGGTCCGGTGCTAATGTTTAGCCTGGCGCTCATATTTCTTCATGATCATCCTGAGTATATGGTCGGGCTCATCTTAATTGGGCTGGCAAGGTGTATCGCTATGGTATTGGTCTGGAATGATCTTGCTGAAGGAAGCAGCGAATATGGAGCAGGATTGGTAGCTTTAAACAGTATATTCCAGGTATTCGCCTATAGCTTTTACGCATGGTTATTCATCACAAAACTACCCCCGTTATTTGGCTTCGAAGGGGCTTTGGTAGATATATCTATTTATACAATTGCAGAGAGCGTTATGATTTATCTAGGTATACCTTTTCTTGCTGGTATTCTCAGTAGGTTTTCCCTAGTAAAATTAAAAGGAGAAAAGTGGTATAATCAGAAATTCATTCCCAACATCTCACCTATTACATTAATTGCGTTGCTTTTTACAATAGTAATTATGTTTTCCCTTAAAGGTGAGCTGATCGTAACCATACCTATGGATGTAGTAAGAATTGCTATTCCTCTTCTTATTTACTTCGTACTAATGTTTTTAATTGGATTTATGATAAGCAAAGCAATTGGTGCATCCTATGATAAAAATGCGTCTATCGCATTTACAGCAGCTGGCAATAACTTTGAGTTAGCCATTGCAGTGGCTATTGCAGTTTTTGGTTTAAATTCAGGTCAGGCCTTTGCGGGTGTTATTGGCCCACTGGTTGAGGTCCCTGCATTGATTCTATTGGTAAAAGTAGCGTTTTGGTTACGCGATAAATATTATACCCAAACATCCATCAATACATGAGATTACTTGGCAAAACAGATAAAGAAAGCGTAAACCAGCTATTGAGGTCATGTAACCTTATGACCGATAGTATTGATTTTGATCATCATCAGATATTAGGTGAGTTTGAAAATGATGACTTGATTGCCATGGCGGTATTAGAGATTTACGAATCTGATGCTTTATTGAGATCTGTTGCTGTTAAGTCAAGCTTAAAGAACAAAGGTAGAGGTACTGAGCTCGTAAAAGAAGTTGAAGACCATGCCAGAAGCCTAAATGTTGATCATGTCTATCTGTTAACAGAAACTGCTAAAGGTTTCTTTCAAAAATTAAACTATACAGAAATAAATCGCTCTCTGGCTCCTATTAGCGTGAGGCAAACAGAACAATTCTCAAAACTATGTCCAGAAAGCGCTATTTGTATGTACAAGCAATTAGTTAAATAAAAAATCTTATGAAATCGAATATTTTAGTATTATGTACAGGTAATAGCTGTAGAAGCCAGTTGGCCCATGGTTACTTATCAACGCTCACAGATGCCAATATTTATAGCGCAGGAGTCGAAACTCATGGAGTAAACCCAAAAGCTATTGAAGTAATGAAAGAGGACGGCATCGACATCTCACATCACACCTCAAACCATATTGACGAATATGCGGATGTAAACTTTGATTATGTGATCACAGTGTGTGATAACGCAAAAGAAAGGTGCCCCTACTTCCCTACCAAAGCGCAAAAGTTTCATTACAACTTCCCAGATCCTGCAAAAGCAACCGGGTCAGAAGAAGAGGTAAAAGCAGAATTTATTAGAGTGAGAGAAATGATCAAGGACTATATCTCATCTTTTATCAAAGAAAACCAGATTAACTAATCTAATGTCATCTTATATTGTACAATGCGGTAGGTTTCTTTAAAGCCTACCGCATCATGAAACTTTTGAGCATTTGTGTTATTAATTTCAGTATCAGATGCGAGCTCAATACATTGTTTACTTTTAGCCCAGTTTTTCGCCAGGTCAATTATCTTAGCACCATATCCTTGACCCCGCAGCTTTGAGTTTATATAGATCCCTTCGATGTATGCAACAGGACTACTCAAACATCCATCTACAAAATTTCTCAATGACATCTCCAGCATACCAACCTCAACATCATCTACTACCTCTATAAATGATTCTCTAAATTCTTTGTCCTTAGAAATGGCCTTCATTTCCGCCTCTTGAAAATCATCACTTAATTCCCCGTATAGTTCCGACCGCATCATTTTCCAACGGTCATATCTCTTTTGTGCAGCTACTAGTTTCATGACATGAAATTTCAATCGGTTGCA
>NZ_SMMD01000819.1 GCF_009711475.1 Fulvivirga aurantia | reverse complement strand
TACTCATTCTAGGTGCAGGTCGCTCTGCTACCTCTCTTATCGATTATTCAAAGAATCTGGCAGGACAAGAAAGCTGGCAAATAAGAGTCGGTGACTATTCCTTGGAATTGGCAGAAGAAAAGTGTGAAGGCCATGATTCCTGCACTGCATTTCAGTTTGATATCTTAAACGAATCTCAAAGAAAAGAGGAAATAGCTAAAGCTGATCTTGTGATCTCTATGCTTCCTGCCAAATTTCACCCTATCGTAGCCGAACTGTGTGTAGAAAGCGGTGTGCATATGGTTACGGCATCTTACGTGTCTGATGAGATGAAGGCGTTGGATGAAAAAGCTCAGCAAAAAGGAGTTATGCTGCTCAATGAGTGTGGTCTCGATCCAGGTATAGATCATATGTCTGCTATGAAAGTCATTGATCAGATAAGAGAAGAAGGCGGGGAGCTTACGGCCTTTGAAAGTTTTACCGGTGGATTGCTTTCTCCAGAAACTGATCCTGAGAATCCGTGGGAATATAAATTTACCTGGAATCCGAGAAATGTTGTTTTAGCCGGACAGGGGATTGTGAAGTTTATTCAAGAAGGTACTTATAAGTTCATTCCTTATCACAAGCTCTTTAGAAGAACAGAGCAAGTGCATATACCGGGCTATGGTTATTTTGAAGGCTATGCCAATAGAGACTCATTAAAATACCTCGATGTTTACAATTTGCGAGGTATCAAGACCATCTATCGAGGTACATTTAGACGACCTGGATTTTGCCGTACCTGGGATGTATTTGTACAGCTAGGTGCTACAGATGATACGTACATGATGGAGTCTGTCGATAAGATGACTCATCGTGCATTTATTAACTCATTTCTGTCTTATAATCCACATGACTCAGTGGAGCTTAAGCTTGCGCACTACTTAAGCCTGGATCTGGATGGACCCGAGATGCACAGGCTAAAATGGGCGGGGATATTTGACGATACACTCGTTGGTTTAGACAAAGGTACTCCTGCTCAAATATTAGAGCATATTCTAAATAAGAAATGGAAGCTACAGCCAGAAGATAAGGATATGATCGTAATGTGGCACAAATTTGAGTTCCTAACTAAGGAGAAGGAAAAACATGAGGTGCACAGTACTTTTGTGGCTATAGGTGATGATGCTACCGACACGGCCATGTCTAAAACTGTTGGTCTGCCTGTTGGAATTGCTGCCAAACTTATTTTGCAAAAGCAAATCGCTCTGTCGGGTGTTCACATCCCGATTAAAAAGGAAATTTATACCCCAATACTGAAAGAGTTGGAGGATATGGGTTTTGAAATGAGTGAGAAGCTTGTTGATTAACGCACCAGTTTATCAAGTTGCTTTAAAATTTTATTGCCTCTACTTTTGAAACCGGCTGATCCATAAGGCATTTGGTCTTCTATCAAAATTCTCAATTCGTGGGATAAGTCTGGCTCTATTTTACAGATATTGGCAAGTACGGTCATTGCAAATACTTTAACCGCGATGGGTTCATCACCAGAAGCTAAAAGATTAAAGCAATTTTCGGCAGCTATGCCTCTGAGCTCTTCCGGGATATCAATATTTTGAAGGGCCCTTACTGTATTTCGTTTGACCGCAACATGGACTGTGGCAGAAAGGCTATTAATCATTTGCTTCAGGTAAGGCCTTATTAATTCCGGGTGCTCGTCACTACAAATACTCATAGGCCATGCAGCTCTTTGTGTAACACGGTATGTGTCACTAAAAAACAGGGTCATGAGCTCAGCAAACTTTTCTTCATTACTACCGATGTATTGAGCTATTTTTTCTGCCTGATTTCTACTGTGCTCTTGAAGTAGTGCCGTTTTTATATCCATTTTCCGTAATTTGAGATTTTAAATTTATATCAAATGGATGTAGTCTGGATAATATTAGGCAGTATTTTGATGATCGTTGGGTTGATTGGCTGTTTGTTGCCAGTGCTGCCAGGTCCACCGCTAAATTATATAGGTTTATTGTTGCTACAACTAACCGCTGATAGCCCGTTTTCTACAAACTTCATGTTGCTTTGGCTGGCCATCACAATAGGTGTTGTTGCGCTGGATTATGTGATTCCCGTTTACGGTACCAAGCGCTTTGGAGGTAGTAAATGGGGAATTTGGGGCACCGTAATTGGCCTTATACTAGGCATTTTTATATTTCCACCTTTCGGGATAATAATCGGGCCGATAGCAGGTGCTTTAATTGGTGAGCTCTTATCAGGGAAAAACTCCAAGCAAGCCGGAAAGGCAGCAATAGGCTCTTTTATAGGTTTTCTGTTTGGTACATTTATAAAGTTAACAGCAAGCTGTGTGATGATATTTTACTTTGTGCAGGCAATATTTTAAGACTTTTGAAGATCCTACTTTATTGCCTCATACCCTTCATCAATTTTCAGATCACCACTTTCTGCCGCAGCCACAGCTAATTGATCACACCTTTCATTTTCCGGAATCCCGGCATGACCTTTCACCCATTTGAATTTGATGTTGTGCTTATTATAAAGAGGGATAAATGATTTCCATAGGTCGACATTAGCCTTTTTAGCAAAGTTTTTCTTTTGCCAGTTCCATATCCAACCCTTTTCTACAGCCTCAACCACATATTTAGAGTCTGAGTAGATCGTTACATTTTGCCCATCTTTTTTTAAAGCCTCAAGGCCTCTTATGACGGCCAGCAGCTCCATTCTATTATTTGTAGTATTCCTAAAGCCTTCTGAGAGCTCCTTGCGGTAATTTTTACCGTTTACTTTCGTCATCATGACGGTGCCATAGCCACCCGGGCCCGGGTTGCCTTTTGCGGCACCATCTGTGTAAATTACAATCATTGAATGAAGTTTATGTGCTCTTTGAAGAGTTTAACGGCAATGGCAAGTAGGATAATTCCAAATACCCTTCGTAATATGCTGAAGCCTGATTTCCCCAATTTTCTTTCAAGCCAGTTGGTAGACTTTAGTACCAGATAGACAAAAAGTAAGTTGATGACTATTCCTGCTAAGATATTTGGCGTTTCATAAACCGCTCTGATAGATAATATTGTGGTAAGCGTACCTGCACCGGCTATTAGGGGAAATGCCAGGGGTACTACCGAGCCAGCCCCGGTAGCATCAGGATCATCTTTAAACAACGTAACCCCCAATATCATTTCTATCGCTAATAGAAACATGATAATGGCACCTGCTACGGCAAATGAGCCAACATCAAGACCGAATAATTGTAGAATCGATTGACCCAGAAAAAGGAATACAATCATAAGTGCACCAGAAATGATGGTGGCACGACCGGAGTGTATTTTGCCCTCCTTTTTTCTTAGGTTGATGATAATTGGCACCGAGCCAAGTATATCAATTACTGAAAATAAAATCAGTGTTACGGAAAAGATGTCCTTGAAATTAAACATGGTGCAAAGTAAGAAAAAAACCTCCCACCAAAACAGTATTTATCAGACAAACTTCTGCTAGTCTACAGCTGTAAGAAATTCGTGGAGAGCCTTCATTTCTTTTGCTTTAATAGCCGGGAAATTGGCTATTCTAAAAGTGTTTTCCTTATGGCTTCCATATCCGTTTCCAAGAAGGAAACCCTCATCTTTTGCTTTTTGCTTTACACGTTTTATCAACTCTGGTTCACCACTAACCGGTACCACTGTATGTGATCGCACTCGGGGGTTTTTAACCAGAAGTTTCATGCCCTTTAGTTTATCTACTGTTTTTAAATGCTTTTTGAGTCTGGTTTTAAGTTTTTTGTGAACTTCATCAATAGGCTTGACTTTCTGAAGCACACGTTGGAGCAGGTAAATATTCAAGACATTGGGAGTATAGGTTGTTTGCCAGTCCTGCATTTTATCTATCATAAAAGGTAGGCTGTTGTAATGTTTACGCTCATTGATTTCCAAAGCCTTTTTTATCGCCTGAGGCGAACAAATCATAACCGCCATTCCGGCTGGGAGTCCGAAACATTTTTGTACAGAGGCATACCAAACATCAGCATCAGCAAATTTAAGCTCGACACCTCCCATTGATGATGTAGCATCTACAGCTATCAAATGGTTGGGATATTGCTTTCTCACTTTAGCAATTCTTTTTGTGCTTACCCTTGTGCCGTTTGAGGTTTCGTTTTGAGTGATGCAGATCATTCCTTTTTCTGAGGAAAGGTCCATGTCACCAATTTTTAATTCTGCCTCAATATTAAATCTGTAACCTATGCTTAGTTTATGAAGTTTCTTGGTGTATTCAAACCATTTCTCGCCAAATGCCCCGTTGAAGAAATGATAGCTGGTATTGTCAATCAATGACTGCGTAATTATTTCCCAGCACTCTGTAGCAGATGAAGCAAAGAATACTGTATAATCTTCAGGTATAAATAGCTTTTCTTTAAGCAAAGAGATGGTCGATGATGAGATTTTCATAAACTCTTCACTCCGGTGATTGATACTCATAACACCATCGGCATATGCATCT
Organism: Fulvivirga aurantia; assembly: GCF_009711475.1. Taxonomy (GTDB): domain Bacteria; phylum Bacteroidota; class Bacteroidia; order Cytophagales; family Cyclobacteriaceae; genus Fulvivirga; species Fulvivirga aurantia. Next base: position 5,028 of record NZ_SMMD01000819.1, on the reverse strand, counting down.
TTTACATATTTAGGTATCTGCTCATATACCTTGGAAGGACCAGGATAAAAACTAATCATGATTTGTGATTCTTAAAATAAGAAAGCGCCAATAGATATCCCTCAATACCGAGGCCTGAGATCATCCCAATACAATTAGCACTGATTATACTTTTATGTCTGAATTCTTCACGCGCATAAATATTAGAAATGTGTACTTCTAATACGGGCGACTCAATAGCAGCAATTGCATCTGAAATTGCCACAGATGTATGTGTGTAAGCTGCAGCATTGAGTATGATGCCATCATAAGAATAGCCTACTTGCTGCAATTTATTAACGATTTCACCTTCAATATTAGACTGAAAATGATCCAGATGAATGTCAGGAAATTTTGATTTTATATTTTCAAAAAATTGATCAAAGCTTTGGTCTCCATAGATTTCAGGCTCTCTTTTTCCTAACAGGTTGAGGTTAGGCCCATTTATGATTATGATTTTCATTAATTTTCCGTTTGATATACAATTTTTTTAATGAATTGGGACTTACAAATAAGGCAATTTAAAAACTACCTCAAGCTAGAGCGCTCATTATCAGACAACTCTGTTGAAGCCTATATTCGAGACATCATAAAGCTAAAACAGTTTGTTGAATTGTCCAATTTGGATGTTTCACCACATAAAATAGAGGCGCTTCATCTGCAAAATTTTATTGAGTATATCAATGAGCTCGGCATGACGGCACATAGCCAGGCGAGGGTACTCTCGGGTATTAAAGCTTTTTATAAGTACCTCATGTTTGAGGATCTGATCGAGAAAGATCCCACGGTTTTGATTGAAGGCCCGAAGCTAGGCCGAAAACTACCTGACACACTTAGCTATCATGAGATTGTTGACCTAATGGCAGCCATTGATATGAGCAAGCCGGAAGGGCCGAGAAACAGGGCTATTCTGGAGGTTTTATATAGTTCAGGTCTGAGGGTGTCTGAGCTGGTCGACTTAAGGCTCAGCAATATATATTTTGATATTGGCTTTTTGCGAGTAGTGGGAAAAGGCAACAAAGAGCGGCTTGTGCCTATTGGGAAGGACGCCATGAAGCATCTCAAAATATATATTGAGGAGGTACGCGTGCATCTTGATATAAAAGACGGACATGAAAATTATGCATTTCTTAATAGGAGAGGGAGGCAGCTCACACGAGTAATGATATTTACCATCATCAAAAATTTGGCAAAGGCCATTGGCATGAAAAAAAATGTGAGTCCACATACATTTAGACACTCTTTTGCCACGCACTTAATAGAAGGTGGAGCTGATTTGCGTGCGGTACAGGAAATGCTTGGTCATGAATCTATCACTACCACTGAGATTTATACCCACCTCGATCGTGATTATTTAAGGCAAGTCATTCAGGATTTTCATCCGAGGAGTTGAGTTAATTTTTATCTTTGCCGCCAAGAGTAACCAAAATCTTATATAGTGTATAAATCCCTCATCCGACCAATCCTTTTTCAATTCGATCCAGAGAAAGTCCATCATTTTACTTTTTCTGCATTGAAATTCTTTGGGAGCCTTCCTGGTGTAAAGTCTATTTGGAAAGGTATCTATGGTGTGAAAAGTAGATCACTAAAGCGCGAGTTTTTTGGGATTACTTTTGACAACCCGGTTGGCTTGGCTGCAGGTTTTGATAAAGATGCAAAGCTAATCGATGAGCTCTCCTGCATGGGGTTTGGCTTTATTGAAATAGGTACGCTTACCCCCGAAGGTCAGCCGGGAAATGAGAAACCTCGCCTGTTCAGACTACCCCAAGATAAAGGTATTATCAATAGAATGGGCTTTAATAATGAGGGAGTAATAAACGCTGTTGAAAGACTTAAAAGAAGAAAATCGAAAGTGATTGTAGGAGGCAATATTGGTAAAAACAAAGTTACCCCCAACGAAGAGGCGGGCAGAGATTACGCAATGGCTTTTGAGTCGCTATTTCCTGTGGTTGATTACTTTGTGGTGAATGTAAGCTCTCCAAACACGCCCAATTTACGGGCTTTGCAAGACAAGGAGCCGCTTAAAGCTTTATTACTGAGTCTAAAACAGCGAAATGAGACTAAAAAGCAACCAAAGCCGATTTTATTGAAGATTGCTCCTGATCTTACCGAAGAGCAATTAATTGATATCGTTGAAATAACCAAAGAGGTCAAGCTGGACGGTTTGATAGCAACTAACACTACCATCTCGAGAGAAGGACTCACAGTGTCAAAATCAGAAGTTGAAGCGATTGGTGCCGGTGGCTTGAGTGGCGCTCCTGTGAAAGACAAGTCTACAGCCGTGATCAAATTTTTAAGAACACAACTGGGCCCTGACTTACCAATAATAGGCGTGGGAGGTATCATGACTGCAGAAGATGCTATCGAAAAGTTTGAAGCGGGCGCATCACTTGTGCAGCTGTACACGGGCTTTATTTACGAAGGCCCACAACTAGTAAAACAGATCAATAAAAAACTGCTTGAGGTAAAATAGCAGTTAGGATTTAACGACTCAATTTCTAATATTTCCAAAATATTACTGAAATAGCAGTCGTTTCAAAATATCACTAAGCTTTGTATTTTTGAAAGAATGGCCAAAAACACATATAAATCAAACACATTTAAAAGTAGTACTAAAAGTAAAGGAAGTAAGAAAAGAAAGCTCAACCTAAGTTTAGGCTTTTTGAAGGACAAGCGCTTTCAACTATCTGTCGGGTTCTTCTTACTTATAAGCTCGTTGTATCTGGTAACAGCCTTTATCTCTTACCTTTTTACTGGTAAGGCAGATCAAAGTGTGGTCGAGGCTATGAACGAAACCGGTGTAATTCAATCTGGGCGAGAGGCAGAAAACTGGTTAGGCTTATATGGTGCTCTGATCTCTCATTACTTTATATTTAAGTGGTTTGGACTAGCTGCGTTTTTCACACCTCCATTTTTATTTTTAGCAGGTTATAAAGTTGTCTTCAAGAGAGAAATAGTTTCTGTATACTCAACATTTGTATTCTGTCTGTTTTTTACCTTTTGGCTGAGCATTCTTTTGGGCTATTTGGTATTTAATACCGATGGAGTATCAGAGTGGGGCTTCCTCAGTGGAGGCGTAGGATACGAACTATCAATCGTGCTGGAAGGACTTATTGGCTGGGGTACCATTTTACTGTTGTCCTTTTCTCTATTGGTATTCATTATTTACTTCTTCAACGTTACTACCATGCTTGGCTTCAAAGGCAAGATAAAAGATGGTGTGGGAGGTATAGAAAAGAACCTTGGCGACACTGTACAGGAGATTAAATCAGAAAAGTTTGATGTAGACACCAATGCTCAATATTTAGATGAAGATGACAAATGGGTAGAAAGAAAAGAAGAAGAGAAAGAAATTAAAGCAGAGGCAAATGAAGAGGAGGTCAAAGTTGAGGAAGAAATTATCCTAAAATCAGAAGAACCTAAAAAAGCTGAGAATAAGCCTTCCGTTGAGCTTGACGTTACGCTGCCAGAAAAGGAGGAAAAACCGGAAGAACCGGTTTTTTCTATAGATACAGAACAAAAGACCGAGAAAAGTGTAAGCGCTCAGGAAAACTACGACCCTACACTCGACCTCGGTTCTTATAAATACCCAACCATCGACCTGCTCAACGACTATGACTCTGGCAAGGTAAAAGTCACCAAAGAGGAGCTGGAGCAGAACAAAGACAGGATTTTAGAAACATTAGTTAATTTCAAAATCGGAATTAGCAGTATAAAGGCGACAATTGGCCCAACTGTTACACTATATGAAATAGTGCCTGAGGCAGGGGTGAAAATTTCTAAAATCAAAAACCTTGAGGACGATATCGCCTTGAGTTTGGCTGCACTTGGTATCAGGATAATTGCCCCGATCCCTGGTAAAGGTACAATCGGTATTGAGGTGCCAAACAAAAATCGTGAGATGGTAAGCATCAAATCGGTGCTTGCTACTGAGAAGTTTATGAAGAGCGATAAGGAGCTGCCAGTAGCTCTTGGGCGCACCATCTCAAATGAGGTACAAGTCATTGACCTGGCAAAAATGCCACACATTCTTATGGCGGGAGCTACCGGCCAGGGTAAATCAGTCGGTCTCAATGTGTTGCTTACCTCATTATTATATAAGAAACACCCTTCTCAGCTTAAGTTTGTGTTGGTAGACCCCAAAAAGGTAGAGCTTTCTCTCTTCAATAAGATAGAAAGACACTTTTTAGCCAAACTGCCCGACAGTGAGGAAGCTATTATTACCGATACCAAAAAAGTGGTAAATACCCTTAACTCTTTGTGTATTGAGATGGACAGGCGATACGATCTGCTCAAGGCAGGTGGGGCGAGAAACTTGAAAGAGTACAACGCCAAATTTATTAATAGAAAACTCAACCCGGATAAGGGCCATAGATTTTTACCATATATCGTATTGGTTATAGATGAGTTAGCAGACCTTATGATGACAGCCGGTAAGGAAGTGGAAACACCAATCGCCCGACTGGCACAACTGGCAAGAGCTATTGGTATTCACTTAGTTGTTGCTACTCAGCGACCTTCAGTAAACGTGATTACAGGTGTAATCAAAGCAAATTTCCCTGCGCGTTTATCTTTTAGGGTGACTTCAAAAATTGACTCACGAACAATTCTGGATACTGGTGGTGCCGACCAATTGGTAGGTATGGGAGATATGCTACTATCACAAGGTAGCGACATCGTAAGGATACAGTGCGCTTTTGTCGATACACCAGAAGTAGAAACAATTTGTGATTATATCGGTGAACAAAGAGGCTACGAAACTGCTTATCAGTTACCTGAGTTTACAGGAGACGATGACTCTTCTTCAGTAGGAGAAGTCGATTTGTCAGACCGGGATGCCTTATTTGACGATGCAGCGCGACTGATAGTGATGCACCAGCAAGGCAGCACCTCACTCATTCAGCGTAAGCTTAAATTGGGATATAACCGAGCTGGTCGACTTATTGATCAATTAGAGGCCGCTGGAATAGTTGGTCCGTTTGAGGGAAGCAAAGCTCGTGAAGTTTTAAT
>NZ_SMMD01000885.1 GCF_009711475.1 Fulvivirga aurantia | reverse complement strand
CAGAAAAGTGCAATTACCTGAAGAAGTGCAATCATTTTATGATGCTGGGAAGTATGAGAAAGCTCAAAAATATCACAAAACGAAAGATCGATTTTCATTTATAACCTCAGCATTTAGCTTTATTTTATCATTTGTAGTGCTGTATTTTGGGCTATTTGGATACATTGATGCCTTTTTAAGACCATTTATTGAAAATGAGATTATTCTCTCACTGGCTTTCTTTGGAGTACTCTTTATCGTTTCTGATCTGTTAAACATTCCTTTTCAGGTGTACAGTACATTTGTAATCGAAGATCGGTTTGGATTCAATAAGACAACACCCAAGACCTTTATTCTCGATAAATTAAAAGGCTATATACTAGCAATCATTGTAGGAGGGGCTCTCCTTGGTGTATTGATTTTTCTTATCTATGAGTTTGGATCACAGTTTTGGTTGTATTTCTGGGCTGTAGGTGCGGTATTTATCTTGATTGCCAATATGTTTTACACCTCGCTCATATTGCCCCTTTTTAATAAACTAACACCGTTGGAAGACGGTGAACTCAAAAAAGCCATAGAAGCTTACAGTAATAAAATTAATTTTCCCATCGATAACATTTATGTTATTGATGGCTCCAAACGATCTAAAAAGGCCAATGCTTTTTTTTCTGGAATTGGAAAGAAAAAGAAAATCGTTTTATACGATACTTTAATAGAAAACCATACAACCGAGGAGCTAGTGGCTGTTTTAGCCCATGAGGTAGGTCATTTTAAGAAGATGCACATCGTATATGGCTTTGGTATATCAATTCTACAAATGGGTCTCATGCTATTTATAATGTCATTTATGATTTTTAATGAGAACCTTTCTCAGGCATTGGGTGCGGAGCAATTGGCCTTACATGTAAACCTGATAGCCTTTGGTATTTTGTACACACCTATTTCTAAAGTTCTGGGAATAGCAGGAAATATTTTTAGTCGAAAAAATGAATTTGAGGCTGATGAATATGCCAAACAAACTTACAATGCTGACCAGCTAAAAAATGCACTTAAAAAGCTATCAGTGGATAGTTTGAGCAATCTTTATCCACATGAGGCTTATGTATTTGTGCATTATTCTCATCCTCCTCTGCTTAAACGATTGCACGCTCTGGATAAATAGGTGCTTAAATTTAAAGAATATTATAAAACAAAGGGCTTACTCAGCATCTCGCTAGGTAAGCCCTTGTTTTTTATTGAAATACCTGTGGTAGATTAATTCAATCGTTGCTTCAAAGTCAGTCCCAGACTACCTATAAGGAGTAAAATAAGCAGTAGCGATGAGGCGAAAGTGATTTTATCACCCACATAGTACGAGTCTGGCTCAAAAGTAAACTCAATTTTATGCTGACCGTCAGGTATTTTTAAAGCTCTGAGCACATAGTTAGCCCTAAGTATCTGTGCTTCTTTACCGTCAATTGTGGCTTTCCAGCCTACTGGGTAGTATATTTCAGAAAATACAGCCAATGCATTTTGTTCCACATTAGCAGTGTAAGAAACTTTGTTCGGAGTATATTTTTCAAGCGCAATTGTACCCGAAGTGTTAAAGGAAGTTTGATCGATCTCAAATTTGCTAATGTCTACTACAGCTTGATTAGATGTATTAATATCACAAGTTTTGCTGAGCTCTTCATCAGGGCTATTAGCTTTAATAATCTTACTCACAAACCACGCATTTCCATTGGCATGAATATTTGGAATAATTGCGTTTTTACCTGCTCCAAAGGTGAGGTATTTGGTGTTTAGCATATTTACAACACCATAACCTGATAGGTCCTGATTGCCTGACTGCAGACTTTGAATCATTTGCTGCGTCTCATTCTGAATACAGTGATCATAAAGGTCTTGGTATCTTCTCATTTTTGCACCATGATATCCACCTAAGGAATGATGATGATATGAGGTTCTGGCCTCATTCATAGCGCCTTGTAGATTATATACTCTATACTTCCCATTATCTTTCAAAATCTCTTTATCAGCGTCTGTAGGCTGGAAAAATGAGCGATCTGCAGATCTTTTGTAGTTATTTTCCCCAAAATACCGGCTATCAACAGCAGCTAAATCAATTAAAATTAACAAAGCGAAGATACCACCCATGATAGGGTAGGAGATCACCTTTTTTAATCTTAAGAATGCCACGGCACCGGCCAAAACAATAAAAATGAGAGACCTAAATGCATCACCACGCATAAGTCCTTCACGATCGTCAGAGAGTGCGTTTAAAAACCAGGCAGGCAGTTGCTCCTCACCCGGTCGTGTAAAGCTTGCCATACCGGCAAATACCACAACCAAAAGGCAGAAGCCACCTGTTACCCCCAACGCAGTGATGAGTTTTTTCTGAGTTTGTTTGTTGAGGCCTTTTTCTAAAAGCTTTTCTAAGCCAATGAAACCTAATAGCGGAATAGCTACAAAGGCCATGGTAAGTGCGAAGGTCACCGACCTGAATTTATTGTAGCCTGGGAAGTAGTCAAACATAAAATAATTGAAGGCTTTAAAGCTATCTCCCCAGCTCAAAATGATGGCTAAGGCAGTGACTACGCTAAGCCATATCACATATTTTTTATCACTCATTACCAGCCCAATGACGAATAAAAAGCATATGATCGCACCAGCGTAATATGGCGCTGTGAGCGGTTGGTTGCCCCAGTAAGCACTTGTATATCGGGCCAATTGATTGGCAGTTTGTTGGTCTCCGGCTCGCTGAAGTGCTTTTAAGACCTGGCTGTCCTCGTCCTGTACCAAATAGTTAGAACTGGCTCCGCCATAGTAATTCGGAATGATCAAAGTGAGTGGTTCTAGTATGCCATTGCTATACTGGAAAGCATAATCTTTATTAAGACCAGCCGTGTTATCTTCTTTTTCACCCAAAATTTTAAGCTCAGAAGGGCCTCTCATCGAATATTTGCTGTACTCATAAGTAGACCAGAATTTACCCGCAAAGGTGCCCACAGCCAAAATAGCTGCTACAATCAGAATACCTAGTTTGGTGGCAAACGGCTTTATTTCTCCTTTTTTTACAGCATCAATAAGCATTATAAGGCCATAAACCAAAACCATTAAAAGTAGATAATAAGTGATCTGAAGGTGGTTTTCTCTTAGCTCTAAGGCCAGTGCTGCGGCCGTAACACCAAACCCTAAAAGCTTATGACGGGTAAACGTAATATGAATACCGGCCAATACCAGTGGCATGAGCGCTATGGCACCTATTCTTGCATTGTGTCCCGCACCCAGCCCAATGATCAAAAATGAAGAAAGTCCGAAAGCCAAAGCACCACCAATGGCTAAGTAGGGCCTCACTTTGAAGGCTAATAATAGAATGTAAAAGCTGATAAAAGCCAGAAAAATGTTTCTCACAGGGTGAGGTAAACCCACCACTAGAACGCCTTTTAAAGTGGTAATGAGACCGTCACTCCACTTTACATCTACAAAATACCCTGGCATGCCGCCAAACATTGAGTTAGTCCAAAGACCTTCCTCCCCGGTTGCTTCTCTGTATTCTATGAGCTCCTGGGCACCACCTCGCCATTGATTAATGTCGTGCTGATCGAGGTTTTTATTGTCGAAAAAAAACGGTTTAAAGAAGATGAGAGTAACAATCAGGAAAGTAATGATCGCTACAAGATGGGGTAATATATGCTGGGTGAATTTTATGTTTTTCATGTATCGGTTTTTCTGAGGGTGCAAAATAGAAAAGTTTGAAAGCATAAAAAAAATAATTGCGCTGAGCAATTGATAGAAAGGTCATTTGCATGAAAATTCTATAACTAAAACACGGTTTGCTTGTTTACCCTGATACCTGAGATGTGGATGGTTGGCTTTATTATTTTTTAGAAACCAGCAATTATCTTAATAAGCTGACAGTGATTGACTTATGAAACCAAAGAAACTCCTTTTATACTTGTCGTTTCAGCTATGTATGGGGTCTGTGATGGCTCAAACATTTAATGAAACATTTGATGATGATCCGTGTGATGAATGCATGTCGTTTACACGTACACTTGCTGGCGTGGAGTTTATTTTTCAATCAGGGGGTGAAGATGCCGGTGAAATCTATCATACCTCGGGTTATGGAGATAATTCTTCACCAGCCATATTCTTGTATTCTGATGAATTTGACCGCAATACAACCGAAACATTCACGATTAAAAGGTCGGATGGTAATCAATTTATATTTACAAGCATCTTTATCAATAACAATGGACGTGATGTTGAAGTAATTGCCTATTTAGACGGTGACGAAATTGAAAAGCAAGAAATTGAAAATGATGAGGATGAAACACTTGATTTTGACGATATCCTTGTTGACGAAATTGTTATTTCCAGTAGGGATTTCTACTACACGTTCATCGATACTTTTAAAGGTGAGGTTGTAAATAATGCTGAAATCAGCATAACAGACGTTACGATCGATGAAGCCAATGCAACTGCTAATTTTGAAGTAACCCTGTCAGAATCAATTAATCAAGAGGTGAAGGTTGATTTCGCTACAGAAGACGGTTCAGCTAAGTCTGGCTCAGATTATACAGCACAAAGTGGAACAGTTACATTTAATCCCGGGCAAACTTCTCAAACGATCTCTGTACAAATTTTGGAGGATGCAGCCTATGAACAAAACGAAACCTTTTTTGTAAATCTCAGCAATGCAGAAAATGCCACAATTAAAGACGATAAAGGGGTAGGGACAATTTCTAATGATGATAACAGACCAACTGTTACAATTAGCACAAGCTCCGCTACTGTGGCAGAAAATATCGGGAATACAAGCCTAAGAGTGCAACTATCAGCTGCATCTTATCAAGATATTGAAGTTGAATTTGATTACAGTGGTACAGCCACTTCCGGAGACGATTATAATGGCCCGGGCGCGATAACGATACCGGCAGGAGAAACTGATGTCGAAAGAAATATATCAATCATAAATGATGAGCTGGATGAAACTAATGAAACAATCACTATTGACATTGATGAAGTAGAAAATGGGGACGAATCCGGCACTCAGCAGGTAAATATTACGATAAACGATGATGATGAAACACCAGTGATTGTAGATAATCAGGTATTTAATGTTGATGAAAATAGCAATGAAAACACGTTCATCGGTACTGTTGAAGCCACTGATGGCGATGAGGGCACTGAGTTTGAAAACTGGGAAATTACTTCCAATGTTAACCCTAATGGCAACGGAAAAGATGCTTTCAAAATTGATGATAACGGGAGACTCAGGGTTAGAGATAAGGATGATCTGGATTATGAGTCATATACAAGTTTTACCATACAGGTAAGGGTGAGTGATGGTGCTAATGTGAGTGCTCCCAAAGCAGTAACCATTAGACTTAATAATGTTGACGATATAGCTCCAACGATCGTAAGAAATGCGGGTATAACGCTACTTGAGGGTGCTACAGAGACTATTGACAGCAATGAATTACGCGCAAATGATATTGACTCAGATAATGGCTCCCTTACTTTTAGAATAAAAAATACTCCTGATCACGGTCAGTTAGAGCGCAGATCTTCCAGCGGGAATTCGATCAATAGCTTTACTCAAAATGAAATAAATAATAATCAAATTATTTACAGGCATGATGGTACAGACACAGTGCTCGATGAATTTGATTTTTCTGTGGAAGACCCCAATGGCAATGAGCTAAACGGGTTGACATTTAATATTGTAATTATACCCACAGATAACACACCTCCGGTCGTGGGTGATGACAGCTATTCCACTGATGAAGAAGTCACACTTGAAGTGCCTGCACCAGGTGTTTTAAGCAATGATAATGATTCAGAGTCAGAAGAAATTACCGCTACATTAGAATCTAATCCATCTAATGGATCACTGGATTTTAGAGCTAATGGATCTTTTACTTACACACCGAATGTGGACTTTGATGGTGAAGATACTTTTACTTACCGTGCGAATGATGGGGCTAATAGCTCTGATTTAGCTATCGTAACTATAACTGTAAACGGTATTAATGATGCACCTACTATTTCATCGATTGCCGATGTAGAGCTCGAAAAGAATGAGGCGAGTGAAGTTATTACATTTAGAATTGGTGATATAGACACAGAAACAAGCAGTCTGCGGGTCACTGCTGAATCTAATAATCCTAAGCTGCTACCCATGTCAGGCATCACTTTGGCAGGAGATGGTGAAAATAGATCTGTACAGCTTACACCGGTGGCAGATGAGATTGGTGAAGCTGTAGTGACGGTTAAAGTCACAGATGGCGAGTTAGAAGCATCTACAACATTTAATTTTTATGTTCTCGGTGTCAATACTGCCCCTACCAATATTTTCTTAAGTAGTAATCAATTCAATGAAGATATAGGTTTAAATGAGTTTATTGGTGCATTTACCACAGAAGATGTAGATGAACGTGACAACCACACTTACACGCTTGTCAACGGAATGGGAGATGATGATAATGAAAGGTTTTATGTGGTTGATGATCAGTTATTTACCAATGATGAGTATGACTATGAGCAACAGGCTACTTTTTCCATCAGAGTAAGCGCCAGTGATGGGAGAGGTGGGGTTTTCGAGAAGCAATTTAGCCTTAGTCTTGTACCTACTCCTGATGAAGAGTCTGATTTTGTGATTTACACGGGCTTTACGCCTGATGGTGACGGAATCAATGATACCTGGGAGATTGATAATGCAGAAAGGTATCCTGAGATGATCGTAAGGATTTACAACCGAAGTGGGCAGGAAATGTACAGATCGAGGGGGTATGAAAAACCCTGGGATGGAACCTATAATGGAAAAGCTCTTGGTGTAGACTCATATTACTACATTATTGAGCTCAATGAAGATGGCGTAAAACGTACTTACAAAGGTACAGTGATGATATTAAAATAATAGAGGTTGATTGTCATGAAAATACTTAAATACATTTGTCTGGTCGCTTTGCTTGCTAGTTTTTGGCATTCGGCAAGCGCGCAATCACAGCCACTGTTAGGTCAATACTTTCAGAATTTACCGGCATATGCTCCAGCACTTACAGGAGCCAACGATTTTTTGGATTTGAGGCTATCTACCCGCCAACAGTGGAGTGGTTTTGAAGGAGCTCCACGTACGTATTATGTGAGTGGCTACGCCATGCTTAGGACTTATAACAACCGTAAGAGACCACTTTTTAGAACAAGTTTAAGCGAAAGACTTAATAAAAAAATGCAAATTAAGCACGGGGTGGGAGGTTATATACAGTCAAATAAATTTGGGCCGCTCAGCCAGTTTGAAGCTAAACTTAATTATGCCGTGCACGTACCTGTATTCGCAAAAAGCTACCTGTCTATGGGTGTATCGGGTGGTATTTCAAGCAACCAGATTGATCTGTCTGAGGTCACTGTAAAAAATGATATCAACGACCCTACTTATGTTTCTTACATGCAAAATGGTAACTCCAATACTTACCTTGAAGCAAGTTTAGGGCTAGCACTGTACTCTGACAAGTATTACTTCTCATACACCATGGCTCCCGTGGTAAACACACAAATCAGTGGAAATGACAATGTAGAAGTAGGTGATAAAGAAAGCCGCCATCAAGCTATGTTAGGTCTGAGAATGTACCTCAATAAAGACTTCGAGCTTGTACCTAATGTATTTGCACGCTATGATCAAACTGCGCCTGTGCTTTACGATGCAGGTGCGCGGTTGAGGTATTTGCAGAAGTATTGGGCTGGTCTTTCTTACAGAAATGATGAAACACTCATCGGTATGGTGGGTATCACTGTAAACGATTTGTGGAGGCTCAGTTACTCATATGAGTATGATATGGGTGATTTTAGCAATTATCACTCGGGTACACACGAAATAGTGATTGGGTTACAACTCTACAACTACAATGGTCACGTGCCAATGTGGTAAGGTTGCCTCACACTTTGGGGATATGATTCCGCAAGATCCTCACATCTAGTACTTTAAGCTAAATCCCGTATTTTGACTTATAAAAAGGAAAAACCCTTCTAAAAATAAAATAGAAGGGTTTTTCTTTTAAAAGTCCACTATTAAGCCCTGTGTGCTCGTGGTTAGGAACAGATTTTGGATATCTGATCATGAAACTTTAATTAATACTTTACAAAAATTTTTGAATCCTTCAACATTCAAAAAAGAAACAAAGAAGAAACATAAACTCGTTTGCCAATGAATTAAACCAAAAGAGAAAGAACAACAATTAAGAGAACAACCAAAACCACAACTACGAAAATGGATAACTACCACATAACATATACTGGTAATCAATGGAAATTCTCCGGAGAAAATGCTGGAAAATCCATTAAGAATTTTGAGACTAAAGAAGAGGCTGTTGATTATGCCACTGAGTTTTTAAACGAGCATGACGGTTCTTTAAAAATTCACACACAAGATGGCAAAATAGAGGAGGAGAGAACTTATCCTCGTTCAGCAGACCCAAAACATATACCGGGCTAAAGCAGATTGATCAGGTGATCATTGAGAATTTTTAATGCTGCAATTAAAATTACAAATGAAGTGATTCTCTTGATAGTCATATGATCAAAACTTTTTATGGCAATGCGAGAGCCTATCTGGCCACCTAAAAATACGGAAAGTAATAAAGGCCAGGCCCAATAAATATTAACATTAATCTCGTTTTGGTACCACTGACCGGCCAGTCCTGACACAGAGTTTACTAAAATGAAGAAACTCGCAATAGCAGCGATTTGCTTGGCTTTATCCCATTTTATGAAATGAAGGAAAGGCGAAAGAAAAATACCGCCTCCAATTCCTATCATTCCAGAAATGAAACCGATTATACCACCAACCCCTAATGTATATTTTAGGGGTTTTTTCTTTGCTGGAGTTTTAAGGTCATCCTTTTTAAACCATAAAAGAATTGCTGCCACGAGTAAAGAAATTCCAAGAAGTATAAAAATTACTTTTTCTTCTATGGGCAAGTAACCCCCAAGAAAAGCTAATGGTACGCTGCAAATCGATATGATAGCCGCCTCTTTTAGCTTTAAACACCCGGATTTTATAAAAAAATAAGTACCCCCAGATACTACAATTATATTACATAATAGCGCGGTAGATCTTAATAGATGTAACTCAATGCCTGCCAAAATCATGATGGCCAAATAGCTTGAGCCACCTCCAAAGCCTACAGATGAGTATAGTGCCGCAATAAAGAAGAATAGTATAGAAAGAAGAACAACACTTTCCATCAACCGCCAATTGTTGACATAGACTCCCAGTTATCACTGAAGTTTCGTGATTTTTCGGCCTCAAATCCGTCTTTATGCCGGTTGTTAATGGCATTTATTATGGCTTGACTTATTTCTTGGTCAGACTGGTCGGCTCTTAATAATGTCTTTAGGTCCAGGCCGTGATTAGCATATAGGCAGGTGCGTAGCTCACCCTGAGCAGTTAACCTTACGCGATTGCAGCTTCCGCAGAAAGTACGCGTATAAGCAGCAATTACACCCACATTGCCTAAGCTTCCGGGGATTTTGTAATGGCTGGCCGTAGCATGCTTTGGATCAGTGATTTTTTGTAATGGAAATTCTTTCTCAATTTCCTTAATTATACGGGAGCTACTCCATGGTAAATCATAATGATCCGTTGTTGATCCATTGAAAGGCATTTCTTCAATAAATCTCACAGAAACCGGCATTTTTAAGCTCAAAGCAGCCATAGGCAAAATGTCTTCGATATTCTTACCAGGCATCACTACCATATTGATTTTTGTATCAAAACCATGGTCTACAAGTTTGATTAGCGTCTCATAGACTTTTTCAAACTCATCTCTTCGTGTGATTTGCTTAAAACGATCTTGGTCGAGTGTGTCCAGACTGAGATTTACAGATTTTACACCGATTTGCTTTAGGTCATCAAGATATTGGGCGGTTAGTAAGCCGTTGGTGGTAATGTTGATGGTTTGTAAGCCTTCAGTCTCGGCTAGGCGATATAAAAATGGCACCAAATCTTTTCTAACGAAAGGTTCCCCTCCCGTAATTCTTATTTTTTCAATACCTAATTGGCAGAAGATTGATACCAGACGCTCCATTTCTTCATAGGTGAGTAACGCCTGCTTTGGTAAATATTTGATACCCTCTTCCGGCATGCAATAGAAGCACCTGAGATTACACCGATCGGTAATGGCTAATCTTAGGTAATTGATGGGGCGGCCCCAATTGTCGACAAGTTTTTGGTGAGCCATATATCAAAACTACTCTTTTTTATACTGCTTTGCTAAAACCTGATTTTATAAGTAATCCTGATTAATTAAACGAATTTGTAAAATTTGAGGTAAAGATCGCTGGCCTAAATTTATGAACTAATTGATTTTACGGATAGATTAGTACCTATGAGGTTAGAAGTATTATTATTTGGAATTACAAAGGATATAATCGGTGAAGATCGGCATGAGATTGAGCTCAATTCAAATACCTCTGTAGCTGAGCTAAAAAAGCTACTGATCGACCGGTACCCAAAGTTGGAAAAGTTAAATTCGCTTTTAGTGGCTGTAAATAATGAGTATGGCAACGATGATTTACGGCTTAAAGCTGGGGATGAAATAGCACTAATTCCACCTGTAAGCGGAGGCTGATGATAAAGATTACGAACGAGGTTTTAGACCGTGATGCAATCATAAGTGCAGTTGAGGTTGACTCGGCTGGCGGTATTTGCAGTTTTATAGGCACCGTGAGAAATGCGACTAACAACAAGAAAGTACAGCGATTGGAGTTTGAGGCTTATGAAACCATGGCTCTCAAAGAACTTCAAAAAATTGTTGATGACATAAAACAAAAATGGCCGGTTAAAATGGTGGTAATTCACCATAGAACAGGCCTTGTTAATATTGGGGAAGATGCTGTGGTAATCGCAGTATCTTCAGCGCATAGAAAAGAAGCTTTCGCTGCTTGTCAGTATGCAATTGACACCCTCAAACAAACCGTTCCTATCTGGAAAAAGGAGGTGTTTGAGGATGGTGAAGAGTGGGTTTCAGCCCACCCTTAAATAAATAGAAATATTGAAACGACAATCGATAGAGCTGCTAAAAAGCTAAATGCCAAAATACCCGCCAACTCTTTAGCTATTGTATCACTTCCATCGTTGTTGAAAATCTGATCAAATTTAGAATCTCTCATAACTTTAGACAATTTGTTTAGCTGAGAGGTAGCAATTATGATGCTGAAAAAATATATACCAGAAATCAGGCTACGCAAAAAATGCCTGTAACTCACTTATTGTAAGGGAATAATAACTTTTTACCTCTTCTAAGCATTTAAGCCCTCCGGCTTTTTTAGCTTTTTTTCAGTAGAATTAATTTCTTCCCATATATGGAAAAATTTCTACAACTGTTACATTTTGCCTCTAAGAATCAGTGATTTTACCCGTTCAAACTGGCTCGGTTCGTCAACACTGAGCAAGAAGTCTTTATCTTTCTTATCAACAGTTTTCACAGCTTGTGTCATTAAAAAGTGTCTGGGACTGGGGTTGTTCTTCGATTGTTTCAGTAAAAGCGGAAAGGCCTTAGGCTCATAAATGGAAAATAAAGGGTGTGGTTTATTGTCCGTGCTGAGAAAGCAAGTGGCCATTTTGTGAATGTCTCGGAAGCTAACTAATTCGTCAATTTCTTTAGAAGTAATCAGAGGCATATCACAAGCTACCACCAACCAGGCCACATTAGGATGTTTTTTAAAAGCACTTAAAATACCGTTTAATGGACTGTTAATCTTAAAATGATCGGTAATGAGAGGAAGGTTTTTTGGCCCTAGACTGTCCTTAGTAGAAATATAAACCTTTGACAAAGATTGCTGAAGTAGCTCATATAGGTGCTCTTCCTGCGGTTTGTTGTAATAGGTGAGTGCACCCTTTCGCTTACCCATTCGAGCACTCATGCCACCGCTAAGTACGAGGCCATATATTTCAGGCATTTCTGTTGAAGTCGCTTTTACCACCACTTTTCGAAATAAGGCGTGTTTCTTTGATGATGATGTCATGAGAAAGCGCCTTGCACATGTCGTACACGGTAAGTGCCGCAACGGAGGCCCCTGTGAGAGCTTCTATTTCTACACCGGTTTTGCCTGTTACCTTAGCTTCACAGGTAATTATAATGTCATTTCCCTTAGTCGTTATGTCGATTTTGCAGTTAGATAATGGCAGTTGGTGACAAAATGGAATAAGATCGGCAGTCTTTTTGGCTCCCATTACACCAGCAATAATGCTCGTCTGAAAAACAGGACCTTTTTTGGTAACTAGTTCATTGCCAGTTAGCTGATCCATGATTTCCTGAGTAACGCTCACCCGGCTTTCGGCCACAGCCCGTCTTTCAGTAATTTCCTTATCTGATATGTCTACCATTTTGGGGTTGCCATCCGCCCCGATATGTGTTAATTTGCTCATAATACAACAAAACTACGAAAATGATTGATGTAGAAGAAGCCTATAAAATTGTGACCAGCCACTTGCACCGTTCCGACAGTGAAGAGGTACATATCGAGGAGGCTATGGGTAAAATACTGGACGAAGATATATTGGCAGATAGAGATTTTCCACCTTTTAACAGAGTAATGATGGACGGGATAGCCATTGATCATCATGCCTGGCAAGAGGGTGTAAGATCATTTAAAATAGAAACCATGCAACCCGCTGGTGCCGCACAGACTATTCTCAAAGAGAAAACTAATTGCATAGAAGTGATGACAGGGGCTGTTTTGCCGCAAAATACCGATGCGGTGATCAGATATGAAGATTTAGCCTTTGAAGAAGAGTCGCTGGTGAAAATTGATATGGATGAAGTCATTCCTTTTCAAAATATACATTTAAGAGGAACCGATAAAAAGAAAAAAGACCTGCTACTCAAGCGGGGTAGAAAGATTTCTGCAGCTGATGTAGCAGTAATGGCTACTGTGGGTAAATCGACTGTACGAGTAATTAAAGCACCTAAAATCGCACTGGTAAGTACTGGCGATGAGTTGGTAAACATAGATGAAACACCGCACCCTTACCAAATAAGAAAATCAAATATCTACGCCTTGCAGGCTGCGCTAAAAGATTTAGGCTGCAAGAGTGAGAACTTTCACCTGGCCGATGAACTGGACTCAGTTAAGAAAGGATTAGAGAAAATTTTTGAAGAGTATGACACGATCATTCTAAGCGGTGGAGTGTCTAAAGGCAAAAAAGATTATGTGCCCGAAGTATTAGAGCAATTAAGAGTTGAGAAGCTATTTCACCGTGTGTTACAAAGGCCCGGCAAACCATTCTGGTTTGGCAGGAGGGAGGACGACAAAACTGTGTTTGCCTTACCGGGTAATCCGGTTTCTACCTTTATGTGCTTTTATAAATATGTAAAGCCTTGGTTGCAATTATCTGCAGGTGTGAAGCCGAAGACCACTTATGCTGTGCTTGACCATGATTTTGATTTCCCGCCTACGCTCACCTATTATTTGCAGGTAAAACTGGGATCATCAGAATCGGGAGAGGTAATGGCGACCCCGGTAAAAGGGCAGGGGTCTGGAGATTTGGCCAATTTGTTAGAGGCAGATGCATTTTTAGAACTCCCGAAGGATCAACAGCACTACAAGAAAGGTGAGGTGTTTCCAGTCCTGATTTATAGAGATATTTTATAGCGGCTCTGCTGCAACCTTTCTTAGAACGTCACTCAGAGACATAACT
>NZ_SMMD01000900.1 GCF_009711475.1 Fulvivirga aurantia | reverse complement strand
GTACTTAAAACGGTTAAGAACTTATTGTTTGTTGTTACATTAGATAAAAACACACCTGACTCTAAAGTTGTAAAGAACTATTTTACAAAATCTTCACTTCAAAAAATTAAAGATGATGCTGAGTTATTCCTGTACACATCCAGCGATGTTTACGCAAGAGGTCAGGAGGTTATGTACCTCTTTGGTCAGGATGAGAGCACTTTGATTGCCAACATTCAAAACAAAAAATCACAGCTTCAGAATTACTTCAATCAGGCTGAGAACGAACGCTTACAATACGGTCTTTATAAAGCTAAAGAGTTGAAGGGTGTAAGTGAAATGTTGGTCAAGGAGCATGATTGCTACATGCGTGTTCCTTTCGGTTATCAATTGGTAGTCAATGAGCCTGGTTTTGTATGGGTAAGACAAATTAACGATGAGAGTGATAAAAATGTATTTATCAGCTACAAGCCGTACAGATCTGAAAGTGCTTTTCAGAAAGACAGCATTATAGAGCTTAGAGACTCAATTGCTATGAGTCAGCTATTTGAAGACCCGGCTGATCCCTCTACCCACATACTGACCGAAACCAGTGTACCATACATCCCAGTGTTGAGCGAGCCAGTGACATTTAATGGCCATTATGCTATGGAAACGCGTGGGTTATGGAGAACTAATAACTTGTCGATGGGTGGACCATTTTTAAGTTACACACTCGTAGATGAAGAAATAGGCCGACTTTACTACATAGAAGGTTTTGTCTATAGCCCTGGCAAGAGCCAGCGAGAGTTTATGCGAGAAATGGAAGTAATACTATCTACTTTCCGCACAAAGGCCAACTTACCCAAGAGTAGCAACTAACTAGATATTTCTTAACTTTATAGCCTCTATCAGTAGCTCTTCATGAGCCTACTGAGTATTTAGAGTATACTTTAATCATTCTCTATTGTAGAAAATGATTAAAATAGACTATTGTGCTTACTTACAATAGTCTCTTCTTTTACTAGATAACGATAATTCCATGCCGATAAAAATACGTAAACAAGACGCCCTCAATTACCACCAGCAAGATCAACCTGGTAAAATTGAAGTTGTACCAACCAAAGCCTTAGGCTCTCAATTAGATTTAGCACTTGCCTACTCTCCGGGAGTTGCAGAACCATGTAAAGAGATTGCCAACAACAAGGAAGATGTTTACAAATACACCGCTAAAGGTAATCTGGTAGGTGTAATTTCTAACGGTACTGCAGTTTTAGGCCTCGGAGATATAGGTCCTGAAGCTTCAAAACCAGTTATGGAAGGTAAAGGAGTCTTGTTTAAAAAATTTGCCGGTATCGATGTTTTCGACATTGAGATTGATGAAAAAGACCCAGACAAGTTTATTGAAATTGTAAAATCGCTTGAGCCAACTTTTGGTGGAATTAACCTGGAAGATATTAAGGCACCTGAAAGTTTTAAAATAGAAAGTCAGCTTAAAAAAGAAATGAACATACCAGTCATGCATGATGACCAGCATGGCACTGCAATCATTTCTGCAGCTGCTTTACTCAATGCATTAGAACTAGTCGATAAAAAAATTGATGAAATTAAGATTGTAGTAAATGGAGCAGGTGCGGCCGCCATCGCCTGCACCAAAATCTACATGTCGCTAGGCGCTAAAAAAGAAAATATCGTCATGTGCGACAGCAAGGGAGTAATCAGAAAAGACCGCAAAAACCTTGATGAGATAAAGGCTGAATTCGCAACAGATAGAGATGTAAATCAACTGAGCGAAGCCATGAAAGATGCAGATTTCTTTCTTGGGCTGTCAGTGGCTGATATTTTAGATCAAAAGGATATTAAAGCTATGGCCAAAGATCCGATTGTATTTGCCTTGGCAAACCCACAACCAGAGATTGATTACAATTTGGCCATGAAAGCCCGAAAAGACATTGTTATGGCTACAGGTCGCTCCGACCATCCTAATCAGGTAAATAATGTATTAGGGTTTCCTTACATATTTAGAGGTGCCTTAGATGTGAGAGCCACTGCCATTAACGAAGAAATGAAACTGGCAGCTGTTTACGCTTTGGCGGATCTGGCAAAACAACCTGTCCCGGAAATGGTAAATAAAGCCTATGGTGATAGCACCATCATTTTCGGTAAAGATTACCTTATACCAAAACCTCTTGACACTCGACTAATTACCACTATTTCTCCGGCTGTTGCTAAAGCAGCTATTGAGACAGGGGTAGCACGAACCAAAATTAGTGACTGGGGTAATTATTATCACGAGCTTCAAAAGAGAATTGGCATTGATGATAAGTTAATGTCGAGAGTGATTAACAGGGCCAAGAAAGATCCTAAAAGAATTGTATTTGCAGAAGCGCACAATCCAAAAATTTTAAAGGCCGCTCAAATTATCCAGGATGAGAAAATCGGTTTTCCAATACTGCTGGGTAAAAGAGATATAATTCAAGGCCTAATCAATGAGCACAATCTGGATCTCGATGAGTGCCTTATAATGGATACTTATGAAGAGGATGATCGCAATAAGAAATTTGCAGAATTCTTCTATAACAAAAGAAAAAGAAAAGGTGTAACGCTTTATGAAAGCACCAAGCTCATGAGAGAGCGTAATATGTTTGGCTCTATGCTCGTGGAGCATGGCGAAGCAGATGCACTTGTTAGCGGACTGACCAAAGATTACCCAAAAACCATTTTGCCTGCGCTTCAGGTAATCGGCATGGAAAAAAATGTAAAGCGTGTCGCTGGTATGTACATCATCGTCAATAAAAAAGGTACTTTCTTCTTTGCCGACACTACAGTAAATGTAGACCCTACCTCAGACCAGTTGGTCGATATTATAGGCATGACTGCCAAAGGTGCCAGATTCTTCGATATTGAGCCAAGAGTTGCTGTTTTATCGTATTCCAACTTTGGATCGAGCAAAGGCGACCTGCCATCAAAAACGCAGGAAGCCGTAGCAAAAGCCAAGGAAAAATACCCTGAATTGGTTATTGATGGTGAAATACAAGCGAATGTGGCTTTAAACACTCAAATACAAAAAGAAAATTATCCTTTCAGCGATTTGGCAGAAAAAGGGGCTAACACATTGATATTTCCTAACTTAGCTTCGGGTAATATCGCCTACAAATTATTAATGGAAATGGGAGGTGCCGAAGCAATCGGTCCAATCTTACTCGGAATGAAAAAACCTGTGCATATACTGCAATTGGGTAGCTCGATCAGAGAGATTGTAAATATGGCAGCTATAGCGGTTGTCGATGCCCAGAGCCATGAAAAAAACAGAGGTCTATGATCGCATATTTAAAGGGTCGTTTGGTAGAAAAAGACCCTACACATCTGATTGTCGATGTAAATGGAGTTGGTTATTATGTTCATATTTCGCTTACCACCTATGCCGCTATTAAAGACAAAGAAGAGATTACTATACTCACTTATCTTCATGTAAAAGAAGATAGCCATACACTCTATGGTTTTAGCAAAGCATCAGAAAAGCAGATGTTTCTGAACCTGATTTCTATTTCCGGAGTCGGTCCCAGCACAGGTCTAATGGTTCAGTCTTCATTGTCAGCTTCTGAAATACAACAGGCCATCGTATCTGAGGATGTAAAGACTATTCAAAGTGTAAAGGGAATCGGTGGAAAAACAGCCCAGCGCATTATACTTGAGTTGAAAGATAAAATCAGGAAAGAGGGTGTAATTCAGGAAGATAGCGAATTATCTCCGACCAGCCACAATACTATAAAGGCAGAAGCGTTATCAGCCTTGCTGACGCTCGGAATTAAAAAACCAGCAGCAGAAAAAAGTATAGATAGCATCCTGAAAAATTCAGGAAATACAATTACTTTGGAGGAATTAATCAAGCTCGCATTAAAAAACGCCTAGTTGTTTCACATTTTGATTGGAAAGAGGTTCACTAGATCATCAGCAGTTCTATTTTTTGTTTTTACTATCCAATATGGCTTCCTTACTGCGAAACCTACATTTGGTGGCAAAAACTATGCTGCTTTTGGCCTGATTTTACAGCAGGCTGATACCTCTAAAACAGACTCAACCAAAAACGAATCTTATACTCCGAGTAGAAGGCCAACTTATAAGCCAAAAGATCGTTTTGGAGACCCGTTCAGCAACGAGACAAGCCCATCCCCACTGCTTTTACAAGATCCGGCAAGCTTACAGCTCGATGTTGAGATTGATACGGGTATGAACTATACCATTTACGAGAAAATTGGTGACTTAAACTACCGACCGACCTCGTCTATGACTTTTGAGGAGTTCAAGCAATATCAGGAGCGACAACAACTTAAAGAATATTGGAAAAACCGATCTGCCGGTTTAGATGGCGAAAGTGCCGTAAGTGGCCGAAACCTTATACCTCCAATCTATGTAAGCCCTATATTTGATCGAATTTTTGGTGGAAGCTATGTAGAATTGTACCTAGAGGATTTGTAACCCTCGATTTTGGAGGAAGATGGCAATTTGTAGACGATCCACAGCTACAACAACGGCAAAGGCGCAATGGTAGCTTCGAATTTGATCAGCAGATAAGCATGAATGTGGTCGGTAAAGTGGGCGAAAAGCTCCAGGTTACTGCCAATTTCGACAACAATAATTCCTTTGATTTTGAAAATGACCTGAAGGTAGAATATACTGGCTTTGAAGAAGATATTCTTCAGAAACTAGAGATTGGTAATGTAAGCTTGCCACTTAATAATAGCCTCATTACTGGTGCTCAAAACCTATTCGGAATCAAAGCCCAATTACAGTTTGGTCATTTGTATGTAACAACGGTTGCCTCCACTCAGAGAGGAAAAACTGAATCTATCGAGATAGAAGGTGGCGGAGTACAGGGAAGAGAATTTGAGTTATTAGCATCAAACTATGATGAAAACCGGCATTTCTTTTTAGGTCATTTTTTCAGAGATAACTATGAAAAGTGGTTACAAACCATCCCAAATGTAAACTCAGGTGTAAACATTAAACGTGTTGAGGTATATGTCGTAAACCGTAACAACGACACGCAAACCTTGAGAGATGTTGTTGGTCTTATGGACCTCGGTGAGGCCGAAGAGAGAAATATTTACAGGAACTTTGTTAATACTACTCCTCCTCCTGGAAACGCAAACGCAAACGAGGCAAATGATTTATTTGCCGAGCTTATCACAATTCAGGACAGATCCTCAGTAAACATTGGTGGAAAGTTGGAAAATCTATATGCCTCCGGAAAATTGGAAGATGGCCTTGATTATGAAAAAATCACAAGTGCGAGAAAACTCGGAGATCAGGAGTACACCTTCAACAAAAGGTTAGGTTATATCACGCTATCGCGTAAGCTGCAAAACGATGAAGCTTTAGCAGTAGCTTACGAATATACATACAACGGTGCTGATTATCAGGTTGGAGAGCTTTCGGAAGACTACACCAATCTCAACGAAGATGAGGTAGTGTTCTTAAAGTTGTTGCGTCCTCGAAAAATCAACATTTTTGACCAGGATAATGAGCGTATTCCTACCTGGGATTTGATGATGAAAAACATCTATAATCTAAATGCGACCAATGTTAATCCTGAAGGATTTCAATTGAGGGTAATTTATAGAGATGACCGTTCAGGTATCGACAACCCACAGCTACAGGAAGGCAGTACGGCCAGCACTAAGCCGTTGATTCAAATTTTAGGCCTGGATCGTTTAAACCCTAACAATGACCAGCAGATGGACGGTAACTTCGACTTTGTTGAAGACCTGACCATCAATACAGAAACCGGGTTGATCATTTTCCCCTTTCTACAACCATTTAGCGATCCTTTGAGACAGGAGTTTCAGGGTGATGCCCGAGAAGATGCACTCATTGATAAGTATGTTTATGATGAATTATATAACAGAACCAAAGCTGATGCTGAGTTAGTAGCAAGTAAAAACAAATACTTTATCACTGGTTTTGTACAAGCAGGTTCTTCCAGTGAAATTGTAATACCAGGCTTTAATATTGCCGAGGGTTCCGTGAGAGTATTTGCCGGGGGATCACCATTACAAGAAGGCACCGATTACCAGGTTGATTACAATTTTGGCCGGGTTAATATCATCAACGAGGGAGTGCTTAACTCAGGAAAGAAGATCACCATTTCTTACGAAAAAGCCGATTTGTTCAACTTCCAGTCACGTACACTTCTTGGTACACGATTCGACTACAGACTAAACGAAGATGTAAATTTCGGAGCTACACTACTGCATTTAAATGAGCGTCCGCTAATTTCTCGTATAAGTGTTGGAAACGAACCTACACGTAATACGAAATATGGCTTTGATGTAAATATTAGAAAAGAGTCAAGGTTTCTTACTAAGATGCTGGATAAGCTACCTCTGATACAAACCAAAGAACCTTCCAGTATAACTTTCAATGCCGAGTTTGCTCAGCTCATCCCGGGCACATCTAATATCGTAGACGGAGAAGGAACTTCCTATATTGACGACTTCGAAAATACTGCCACTCCTTTTTCTCTAAATAACCCACTCAACTGGCGCTTAGCAGCTACTCCAGAAACTGAGAATGATCGATTTTACGGAGCACAAACTATCAGAAAATCTACTGCCCGAAGAGCTAAACTAGCCTGGTACCAGGTCGACAATTTGTTTTATAGAGAAGACAGAAGAAAGCCTGATAACATCACAGAGGAAGAGTTAGAAAACCACTATGTGAGGCGTATCAGACCTCAGGAAATATTTAAAAACCTCGACCAGAATGTTATAAACTTTCAGCAGATCTTCGATATGGCCTACTTCCCGGAAGAGCGAGGCCAGTATAACTACAATGAAAACTTAAACCTCGATGGTACACTTCCTAACCCAAGGCAAAACTGGGCAGGTATTACCACTGCCATTCGTTCTGAAGTAGATTTTGACAAATCAAACGTGGAGTACATCGAATTCTGGCTCATGGATCCGTTTATTGATGGCCCCAATGGACAAATTAAGGTTGGCAATGAGACCACCACAAACTCTACCGGTGGAGATTTATTCTTCAACCTGGGAAGTGTCTCGGAAGATGTAATGCCAGATAGCAGGCATGCCTTTGAAAACGGGCTACCACCTGACGGAAATTTGGCTACATCATCTGCGGTTACTCTAAACGAATGGGGGTATGTAACCACCCAGCAGTTTATAACCGATGCGTTTGACAATGACCCAGCCTCAAGACCAAACCAGGATGTAGGACTCGATGGAGCGAGTGATGACATTGAAAATGATATTTTTTCAGATTTCATAAATACCAATCAAAATGTGCAGGAAGACCCATCTGCAGATAATTTCAGGTATTTCTTAAGCTCTACATATGACCAGAATGATGCTGGTATCATCGAACGTTATCGTGACTTCAATGGTATGGAAGGTAACTCTCCGGTTTCTACAGGAGATATTTCTCAATCTGCCACCAATGTACCTGACAATGAAGATCTGAACAGAGATAACACCTTGAGTGAGTTAGAAGAGTATTATGAATACAAAGTACCACTCAGACCTAATCAACTGGCCCAAAACAAGTATGTGGTAGATCAGGTAAGCAATGAAGTAAATGGTGATAATGTAACCTGGTACTTGTTTAGAATCCCTGTAAGAAATCCGGATGGCAAGTTTGGAAATATCAACGGTTTTAAATCCATCAAATATTTACGGATGTATATGACCAACTTCTCGCAACCAGTGGTTTTGAGAATGACTAACTTCCGATTCGTAGCCAGCAGATGGAGAAGAAACCTCACCAGTCTTGATGATCCAACTCTAACAGATAATCTCGAAACTGACGATTTCAACGATTTCACCGTATCTGTCGTAAATGTTGAAGAAAACGGTACCGTAAGTGAAAATGCCCCCGCCTATAATTTACCGCCAGGCTTAGATAGAGACAGAGACAACACTTCTTCCGTTGAAAGAAGACTAAATGAGCAGTCTGTACAGTTATGTGTAGATGATCTTGAGGATGGAAAGGCAAGAGCCATAGTAAAGCAGGTAAATGTAGACTTAATCAATTATGGCCGAATTAAGATGTTTTTACACGCACATGGCGATGTAGAGGATGATGAAATGACGGCCTTTTTAAGATTAGGTACCGATGTAGATTCTAACTACTACGAAATTGAAGTTCCTCTGAAAATCACGGATATCAACGTAACAGACAGAAGAGATTTATGGCCACTTGAGAATGAAATAGACCTCGACCTGGACGAATTATATGGCCTTAAGTCAGAAAGAGATAGGCTTAACATTCCGAAAAGCACCGTTTTCCCTGACACGACAGGTGGTAAGCAGGTAGGTAATCAGAGAATAAGAGTAAAGGGTAATCCGGACTTAAGTTCTGTTCAATGGCTTACCATAGGTTTAAGAAACCCAAGGGATAATGGACTCAGACAATCAGTTTGCCTGTGGGCCAACGAACTCAGAGTTACAGATTTTGACCGAACCAAAGGCTGGGCAGCCAATGCTACTTTAAATGCCAAGCTTGCAGATTTTGCTAATGTTACTGCCAGTGCGAGACACACTACCTTTGGTTTCGGTGGCATACAATCAAAAATTGCTGAAAGAACACGGGAAGAAACTACCTCCTATGATGTTTCGGCCAATGTTGCGGTTGATAAATTACTCCCAGAGCAACTTGGTCTTAAGGTGCCGATGTATGTGAGCTACGAGAAAACTACGATTAAGCCTAGGTTTGATCCGGCCAACCCAGATATCACGCTAGACGCAGCGTTGCTCAACAGACCTGAAAACCAACGGGAAGAGTACGAAGATCGGGTAATTGATGAGACAACCAGAAAGAGTATAAACTTTACCAATGTAAGAAAGGAAAAAACCAAACCAGATGCTAAAAAGCATATTTACGATATAGAAAACCTGTCGTTTACTTATGCTTATAGTGAGGTTTTGAGAACCAATTTCAATCTTCAACAATACTCAAAGCGAACCTATAATGCTGCTGTAGCCTATAACTATAGTCCTACAAATGAAGGTTGGTCACCATTTAGTGAGTGGAAAACATTTAACTCTCCATGGCTTCAGCTCATTAAAGATTTCAACATTAACCCTATACCTACCAATATAGGCATCAGAGCAGATTTAAGAAGGCAGTTGGTTACAACCGTCTACAGAAATGATGAGTCTTTAAATGTAAATAATCAGTCGAATTTTGAGAAGTACTTTACGCTAGATCGTAATTATAACTTGCGTTGGGATCTTACAAACAACCTTCTAATCGATTACAATGCCAGAGCAAATGCCATTATTGATGAGCCTAATTCTAATCCGGAAGGTGGTTTTAACGAAAACAAAGTTTTTGTAAGTAAGGAAGAATACAATGATTCTATCTGGACCAACCTCAAGAATCTAGGTCGTATGAAAAACTTTGACCAAAGCTTAAGCGCGAATTATAGATTACCACTTGATAAACTACCTATCACCAATTGGTTGAATTCAGACTATCGATACCAGGCTAGTTATTCATGGCAAGCAGGCCCTCTTTTTAACGAGAATAATGACAGCGACATAGACCTCGATTTCGGAAACATCATTCAAAACAGCAGAGATAATACGGTAAATGGAAAAGTTGATTTGGTCAAACTTTATAATAAAATCAATTTCCTCAAAGAGATAAATACACCTGCTCGAAATAGCCGCGTGAGTTCACTAAGAAGACCGGCTAAAGCTGATACGGTGCAAACCAAGCCTGACAATAAAGGTCTCAAAGGAGTAGCAAGATTCTTAATGTCTCTTAGATCTATAAATGCAAGCTATACATTGCGAGAAGGAACCTTATTACCCGGGTTTACACCTCGAGCTTACTTGTTCGGTCTGGACAGCAGTTTTAATGCCCCGGGTATACCATTCCTACTAGGTTCTCAGGATCCTGACATAAGACTTGACCTTGCACAAGATGGCTTAATTATAAAAAACCCGAATTTAACTACCCCTTTTACGCAAACCAGAACGGTAGATTATAACCTACGAGCCGATGTTGAGCCATTCAAAGATTTCAAGGTTCAGCTCAACATGAAAAAGACTAAAAGCACCTCTTTTGAAGAAATTTTTAGATTCAATGAAGGTGATAACCAATTCGAATCTCTCAGTCCGGCACGTTCTGGAGGGTATGCCGTTTCTTTCTTATCGATCGCTACAGCCTTTGAGAAAACCGGAGACAATAACGAGTCTGAAGCCTTCGGTACATTTGAAAACAATCGATTCGACATTTTAAATCGATTTAGACAGGAGACCGGTATAGAATATGACTCCAACAGCCAGGATGTGGTGATCCCTGCCTTTATCGCAGCCTATACTGGTAAATCAGTTAATGATGTAAGTCTAAGTCCTTTCCCAAGCACTCCACTTCCTAATTGGCGTGTAGACTACACAGGATTAGGTAAGATTCCGAAATTAAAAGAAGTGTTTCAGTCGATTAGTCTTACTCACGGTTACAACTCAAATTATAGTGTTTTGAGTTATACAAATGCCAATGAATACAATGATGGTTTAGGGTTAGAAAACAATATAGAAGACTATAATGAATCGTATTTCGGAACATTAAATGGTCAGAACATACCAACCTATGTGATTAGCCAGGTGACCATAAGCGAGCAATTTGCTCCTCTTATTGGCGTAAATGTGCGGACCAACGACAGGGTTTCAATCAAGGTAGAGTATAAAACACAGAGAGATTTAGCGCTTAATATTACAAACTCACAGGTTACAGAGGTAAAAAGCAATGATTTGGTAATAGGCGTAGATTTCACAAAAGCTAATTTTAAGCTTCCATTTAAATCTCAGGGTCGTGTTATCACCCTTAAAAATGATCTTACTTTTAGAATGAATTTTACGATCAGAGATACAGAGACAATTCAACGAAGAATCGATGAATTAGCAACCGTGACCAATGGTAGTCTCAACATTCAGATAAGGCCAAACATAAGTTACGTGCTAAATGAAAAACTAAATCTTCAGTTTTATTTCGAGCGCAATATCAACGAACCGAGTATCTCAATTTCCCCTCGTAGAGCTACAACCAGAGCCGGTTTTCAGGTACGATTTAGTTTAGCTCAATAAAATTTCTGCATTACAAAAAAGAATGTATTTTTGAGCCAAAAAATAAGCGAAATGAATATACCAGCAGAATTAAAGTACACCGAAGATCACGAATGGGTTAAGGTTGATGGCGACACTGTAATTGTAGGTGTTACCGACTTTGCTCAAAATGAGTTAGGTGATATCGTTTACGTAGAAATCGAGACTGAAGGTGAGGAGATTGAAAAGGGAGAAGTTTTTGGAACAGTGGAAGCTGTGAAAACTGTGTCTGATCTTTTTATGCCTGTTTCAGGTGAGGTTATCGCTGTAAACGAAGAGCTTGAAGGGTCTCCTGAAATCGTAAATGAAGATCCTTATGAAAAAGGATGGATGATTAAAATCAAAATCTCTAATCAGGAAGAGATTGAAGAGTTACTTTCTGCTGATCAGTATAAAGAGGTAGTAGGAGGTTAATTTGATCAATAAGTACACTATTGGTACATTTATATGGGCAGCAGGCATACTGCTGCTCACACTTACACCAGGTAAATCGGTACCCGATTACACCTTATTTTCTTATGACAAACTAGGGCACGCATTCGTGTTCTTTGTCTTAGCCGCACTCTTAAGCAAAGGCTTATATCAAAGCAATGGCAAACGCAATTTTGCCATACTCATTACATTACTTTTTACTGCAACATATGGTATGGCTATAGAGATAGCCCAACACTTCATTCCTGACCGAGGCATGGAGTGGTATGATGCCCTAGCTAATGTTGTCGGATCTTTTTTAGGGGTCTGCTTGTTCTATATCAGTAATGTGGTAAAAGCATAACATGTTTTTACAAATGTTTTGTATATTTGATGTTCACGGTTAATTAAAAAATACCCAAATAAAAACACTGGATAATGGAAGCTAAAAAAACTGACAAGGCTGACTTAGGTAAAAAATCCGGACTATTCTTTAACATAGGGCTATTTGTATCAATTGCATTGGTAGTAGTAGCTTTTGAATGGAAAGATTACGAAGACGGAGAGCTAGTAGACCTAGGCCAGGTTACAGACGATTTTGAAGATTTGATGGAAATACCACCTACGGAGCAACCACCTCCCCCTCCACCAAAAATTCAACAGCCTGAGATTATAGAGGTTCCTGATGAGGAAGAAATTGAAGAAGAAATCGAGGTCGATCTTGACGTTGAGATTACTGAAGATGAAGTTATCGAAGACATCATCATCGAAGAAGCACCAGAGGAAGAGGTCGCTGAAGAAATCTTTACCATTGTTGAAGATCCGGCTACACCTCCAGGAGGTATGCAAGCTTTCTACGAGTACGTAGGTAAAAAGCTTAAATACCCTGCTCAAGCGAGAAGAATGGGTATTGAAGGTAAAGTATTCGTTCAGTTCGTTGTAAACGAAAGAGGAGAGCTTACTGAAGTGAAAGCAGTAAAAGGTATCGGTGCCGGATGTGATGAAGAAGCTGTGAGAGTAATACAGCAAGCACCAAAGTGGAGTCCACCAAAGCAGCGTGGTCAGCCAGTAAAACAAAGAATTATTCTTCCTATAACGTTTAAGTTAGGATAATCTGAATAAATAGAATTTAAAAGCCTCAGCAAATGCTGAGGCTTTTTTTATGCCTACACATTTATTGATGTACCAATCAGCTTGGTTTTATTCTACGATTATGTGGCCGTTGATTTTATGTGGCCATTTACTAAGAGTTAGAGTTGACCATTGGCTGGTATTAATACCTAAAGGATAAAGCCTGCTGCCAAACCGCCTAAGATTATTAGTGGTGCAGGAACCTTCGTGAACTTTAATAAAGCAAAGGTGCCTATTGTAATGGATACATTTAGAGTATTGGGCTCTAAAGGCAAAAACATTAAAACAGCCGCAGCTGTCACCATACCGGAACTGGCCGCATTTATACCCTCGAGTGAGGCTTTTACTATCCTATACTTCTTTAACCCCTCCCAAAATCTTACTACAAAGAATATTAAAAAAGTACCTGGTAGAAAAATACCCAGACTAGCTACTAAACCACCCAATATTTGCCCGCCTATACCATACGTTCGCATAGAAAGAGCGCCAATGTAGGCACAAAATGAAAAGACCGGCCCTGGTAACGACTGTACCATAGCATAACCGGAAAGAAACTCTTCTGATGTCAGGTACTGCTTAAACTCTACAAACTCAGTGTATAAAAATGGAATGAGCACCTGTCCCCCACCAAATATCAAGCTTCCACTTCTATAGAAGTTTTCAAATAATCTTACAGGTAGGTATCTGGTGATCCCACCCAAAGCAGCCGCTAACAAAAATACACCGGCCCATAATAGAAAATTAGACCATTGTATTTTGATACGGTCCTTTTCCTCTACAGGCTGTCTTTTATACTTAAGTGCTGTAAATGCACCACTTATCAGCAAAATTACCGGAAATGCGTAGGGTGAATTGAGATAGAATGAGCCTAACGCAGAGAAAATTAAGATGGTGACGGCCGTTTTAGTCTTTATGACTTTAAGACTAATTTTGAGTGCTGCATAAGCTACAAAACCAACAGCCATTGGCTGTATAAATTTTGTAAACTCAATACTCATGTTCTTGGCATGGAGCTCAGACATAATAACACCTGCTGTAGTCATAATGAGAACAGCAGGTATCATCCAAACTAATAAAGTTAAATAAGCAAGATTTGGCCCGCCAATCTTAAATCCTATGGCGGTTATGGTTTGGGTAGATGTAGGACCTGGCAATATTTGACAAAGCGCATTAAGCTCTATTAGATCCTCCTCAGACAAATAACCTCTCTTCTTGACCATACGGTCAAATAACATCGCAATATGAGCCTGAGGGCCGCCAAAAGCGCTTACAGCCAGTATTAATACATCTCTTAAGAAAATGTAATATCGTACCCGCTTAAACAATCGTTACTTCTTGAGCCCGATTTCTGCCAACCTTTGATTTAGAAATTCCCCAGCGGTAATATCTTCAAATTGTTTAGGGTGTTCTTCATCTATACAGTTTGATAAGCAGCTCAAATCCATTTCAGACCTTGGGTGCATAAAAAATGGTATAGAATATCTTGATGTAGTCATTTTCTCCTTAGGTGGATTAACAACCCTATGTATGGTAGACTTTAATTTCTTATTTGTCAATCTTTCTAACATGTCTCCAACATTTACAACCAACTGATTTGGCAATGCCGTGATAGGAATCCACTTTCCATCCCTTCTAAGCACTTGTAAGCCATCGGCACTTGCTCCCATAAGCAATGTGATTAAATTTATGTCACCGTGCTCTGCAGCTCTTACAGCGTCTTCTGGCACCTCATCCGGATTTGCAATCGGGAAGTAATGTATTGGCCTTAAAATACTATTGCCATTCTTTACTTTAGCATCGAAATAGTCCTCTTCCAATCCAAGGTAAATAGCGATGGCCCTTAGCATTTCTATTCCGGTTTTTTCCAGGCGCTTATAAACCTCAAGTCCTACCTCTTTTAATTCCGGCACTTCATTTACCCATACATTATCAGGGTACTCTTCTTTTATTGGATCATTATCAGTTACTTCCTGGCCTATATGGAAAAACTCTTTAAGATCACCGGTAGACCTTCCTTTGGCATGTTCTTTCCCTTTGCCAATGTATCCTCTTTGACCAGCCAGTCCTTCAATCTCATACCCGGTCTTCACGTTATCTTCCAGCGAGAAAAACTTTTTTATTGACTCGTATAGTTTCTCTGATAGTTCATCAGTCAGGTAGTGGTTTTTTATAGCCACAAATCCGATGTTGTTATATGCTTCGCCAAGTTTTTTTACGAATTCTTTTCTTTTCTCAGCGTCCCCTCCGGTAAAGTCTTTGAGGTCCAATGATGGCACC
>NZ_SMMD01000838.1 GCF_009711475.1 Fulvivirga aurantia | reverse complement strand
CAGAATCCTCTAAGAGTTTTGGGATCGTTTTTGGAATAGGTATTAAATCCCACACTTGATCAAATACAGTTTTGATCGATTTGTTGGCTTTGAGAGTGGTGGCCCCGTATGAGTCTATGGCTGCTGAAATTATTTTGGCTGAGTTGGTTATCATCATTGAAGCATGTATGTCTTCCTTGTTTTGTGTAGCATCACCTTCTTTATCATCAGTTTGGTTTGCTAGTATCTTTTTAACTGCCGCAAGAGCTGTAGCAAATGCGTTGTCAATCATTGCTTCTACAACTTTTGGGTCGTTAATCTGTACATCACTCCAGCGTGTCCCCTCAGTAGCTAGTTTTTTTGCATCTGCATACTCTAGAGATACATTGCCAATTTGAGCTGATTTATAATCTATCAAAAGTGTTTGATATTGTGAGATAAACTCGGCAAGGCCATCAAAACCCATATCATAGAATCTTGGAATATTACTTCCTCCTTCTGTCCAGAATTCGTTCGGCAGATCAATTGTACTCTCTTTTGATGATTCAGTGTCATATAATGCCTTAATGAGCTCTAATATATCTTCCTGAGATGGAGTGGCGTCCTTATAGTGGTAGGCTTCTGTATAATCTCCAGCGTATACATTATATCTAACGCTTCCACTTCCACAACCAACCGCTGCAAAAAAGGGCGCTAAATATTTTATAACAGATCTGTCGTCATCTAGTGTGGCCAAAAGCTTTTTCCAATCAGCAGCTTTACCTTTGTATATAAACCTTGTAGTGTATGAAGTGCCAAAGATGGTCCAATCGCGTGATTGTCCCCAGCCTAGTACTTGCATATAAGGATGATCCGGTTCCGGATCTTTAACCTTCTTATCTCCCTCATCATTCGTTTCTTCTGGCTTTTGTTCCAATGCTAAAGGTGTAGTCTCTCTAGCCGGACTCTTTGGGCTAATAACTTCAATGTCTTTATCATCATGTTCTGGATCCACAGCGCGATTCATTCTGTCTCTCTGTGCGCTATTCCTCATTCGTTTATCTGGATGGCGGGCGACTTCCTGGTTTTGCTTTTCTTTACTTTGTTTCAAGATGGTAAAATGATATGGTTGATATAACTAAAGTATAGCATCGAGATATAAATCCAATAATAATTCAAAATTTTCATTTCATTATATATTCATTTGATCTTGAGGTTTGAAAATGATTTTGTTTAATAATCTGATTTTAAGAGAGTTGCAATTTTCTCCACATGAGAAATTAGATTTTAAGAAAATTAACTTGAGTTATAGCCACTAGTTTTAGTAAACTTACGGCCATGGATAAAAACACCTTGTTGCGACAAGACATAATTTGGCTACGTAAAATTATCGATTTACGAGTCGCTCAGCTGTCTGGTAAAGAAGGGTTAGATAAAGAGCCAACCGTACCCCAAATCATACCGGCTGATAAAAGTCGCTATGCTGAAACAGTTCAAAAACTCGAGCTCAACCCGGCAGAAAGACTGTTTTTAGTTTTGGCAATTGTGCCTTACGTTGCATCAGAATATTTAGATCCTCTTTGCTTAAAGAATACCCAGACCAATACCCTATTTACAGAAGTAGGAGGTTCCTTTGCTGATTCATCTAGTGGTTTCATACCGACAGGAGAAACAGCCATATTTTTAGTGGCGGGTAATGATCTTTCTACGAGATTAGACATACAGGAATTACTCAGACCAAATCAAAAACTTTTAGCAAATGGTCTGCTTAAGATAGGTAATACGCAACATGGCGTTCCTCCTATGACGGGTAGGCTTATACCATCGGAGGAGTGTTTGCACAGCTTTCTTTACGAAAAAAATTTTAGACCGGACTATACCAGGGAGTTTCCGGCTAAGCTATTGGAAACACAGCAGCGTTGGGAAGACTTGGTGTTGGAGTACGATACACATGAAGCGCTTGAAGAAATGGAAGCCTG
Organism: Fulvivirga aurantia; assembly: GCF_009711475.1. Lineage (GTDB taxonomy): Bacteria > Bacteroidota > Bacteroidia > Cytophagales > Cyclobacteriaceae > Fulvivirga > Fulvivirga aurantia. The sequence goes on along the minus strand of NZ_SMMD01000838.1, from coordinate 8,269 downwards.
GCTGGCTCATGGTAATCAGCTTGGTGAATTTCCTGAGATAGCCAAAAAATTTAAGCGCGGTTATAGGGTATTATTTTATGGCCCACCGGGCACCGGTAAAACTTTAACCGCCTCCCTGATGGGAAAAAAATACGATCGGAAAGTTTACCATATAGATTTATCTATGCTGGTATCTAAATATATAGGAGAAACCGAAAAGAACCTCAAAAGCCTTTTTGACACCGCTGAAAATAAGAATTGGATATTATTTTTCGATGAAGCGGATGCTATTTTTGGTAAGAGAACACAAACACAATCTTCTAATGATCGATATGCCAATCAGGAGGTGTCCTATTTATTGCAGCGAGTAGAAGACTATCCCGGGTTAATAGTCCTAGCTTCAAATCTAAAAGCTAATATGGATAAAGCTTTTTTAAGGAGGTTTCAATCAATGATTTATTTTCCTATGCCCGGCCCGGAAGAAAGATATTTGTTATGGCAAAAGGCATTTGCTCATCACCTCGTGCTTGACGAGAATATTAATCTGCGAGACATCGCCAAAAATTATGAATTATCGGGTGCTGCTATAGGTAATGTGCTGAGATACTGCACATTAATGTCTCTTAAAAATCAATCTAATAAAGTGCTACAAAATGATCTTCTCACTGCCATTCAACGGGAACTCAGTAAAGAAGGTAAAGTGTTATAGGTCTGTAATTGTTGTAAACCAATAATTGATATTTTTATTCTAGTATAAAAAGTCGCCTTATAAATAATTCCAATTTAGAATGAGTTATAAACCTTTTCGTTTATTTTCACAGATTCAATACAAAACCAATTAACTCGTAATGAAAGGAAAGCTTCAATCCATCTCCTTGATTTTAATTGCCACCTTATCTACTCTAGTTTTTTCGTGCGAAACAGAAGAAAAACTATCGCCTGAAAGAGACAGTCTGTTTAAGAAATTTTATGGTACCGCTTTCGATGAGAGTGCTCGCGATCTGGCCATATTAGAAAATGGCGATATCCTCTTACTCGGCACCACATCTTCTTTGGGCAATGGCGGCCAGGATATTTATTTAGTTAAGACCGATGCATACGGAGATTATCAGTGGGAAAAAACTTTTGGAGGTGCGCTCAATGATGGCGGCTCATCTATAACACTGGATAGTGAAGGGAATATTCTTATCACAGGATTTGTGACGGAGGCCAACGGCAACAAAGATTATGCTTTGCTCAAGGTCGATCAGGAAGGAAATCTACTGGATAGCCTTACAGTGGGTAGAAAAAACTTTAGCGAAGAGGGTGAGCGCACTGTGATAACTCAGGATGGTGGGTTTGTAATTGGTGGAAATGTGCTGAGAGGTAACGATGTAGTTGATAATTATTTCTATAAAATCAGCGCCAGTGGAGACAGCTTGTGGACTGTTTCAGTAAACTTTTTAGAAGGGCTTGGCGCACTTAGCAGCCTGGTAGAAACAAGCGCTGGAGAAATCCTTTGGAGTAGCACTACCAACACAGGGGGTGGTTCAGATTCAAATATTGTAATTGGTCTTATAGAAAAAGACGGACAATCTAACCAGCTTGCCTTTTATGGTGAAAATAACGGTATCAATGAAATTGGCAATGACCTTACATCTACAGCCGCTGGTTGGGTGATCAGTGGTTCGGCCAAAGCCAATGGTGGTAATTCTGACTTATTATTACTTGGAATAAATACAACAGGCAGGCTTAAAGTGAGCTGGGATCAGGTATTTGGTACTGAGCTTAGTGAAGAGGCAAGAGGAGTGGCGCTTAGCACTAATGGTACCATGATTATAGCCGGAGTACAAGAGGTTGGTGCCGATAACAACGATATTTTACTGTGTGAAGCAACTTTTAATGGAGATATTCGATGGTCTAAAGTTTTTGGAGGTAACGGTGACGACCGTGGCAGTCAGGTGGCTATAGTAGACGGTGATATATTGGTTATGGGTACTTCAGAGATTGAAAACAATGATGTGTTAACCCTCATCAAAACAAATAGTAAAGGAGAATTTAGTTCTACAAATAAGCAAGAGTAATTATGCTGGCACCCGCCTCAAAGGTTGCAGAAAAGTCAAGAGCACAAGTCAATCAACCGGTAGATCACATCAAAGAGCAAGAGCTGGAATTGGAACTTCTGGCTTTAAGTATCAAATCATTCAAATCCGCTGAAGAGTGGGTTTCAAAAGTTATTACACAGCGCCTTTCTGAGATTGAAGAAAAAGCCAATAGCATACCTTTTCAGGAAATAGCCGATAAGCCGACCTGGCAAAACAACAGTGCCTGGCAAATACTGGAAGAAGATTTATCATTGACTGAGGCTGAAAGTTTCTTGATTTCGCTTGTGTTTATTTCGCAATTTCAGCCTTCCTCACTGATGCCGCTTTGGGCCAATGAACAATTGATTTACTGGGCAGGGGGTAGAAAAGAAAAAGAGCAGGTAAGTATCGTGCCCACATTAAGAACTGTACTTTTTCTGCTATCTGGCTTAAACGCTACAAAAAGAGCTTTTTATTACGATCAACTTGTCAGTAGTCGTTTATTTAAAGAGCAAATTTTCATCACTCAACTCGGGAGTATGGATAGCCTCGAAAATCAAATGATCAAACTAAGTGATGAGTATTACCGCTGGTTGATGAATGGCAAAAAGGTTTCAATAGGTGTAAGTGCTGATTTTCCTGCAGTTTTATTAGAAACCAATCAAAAGTTTGAAGACCTGGTTCACAAGCAAAGTGTTTTAGATCAGCTAGAGTCCCTGACAGATTTTGTGCAAAGTCAGCAAACATTATACGATCACGATGATTTTGCCAGAAAGGTAAAGCCTGGTTATGTATCGATGCTTTACGGACCTCCTGGTACCGGTAAAACCATGACTGTGGCAGTTTTAGGCAGGAAGTTGGGGTTAGATGTATATGCCGTTGATCTCTCGAGGGTAGTTTCTAAATATATTGGCGAGACAGAAAAGAATCTTGAAAAGATATTTGACCGACTCGAAGGAAAGCGTTGTATTCTATTTTTTGATGAAGCAGATGCGCTTTTCGGTAAACGAACTGAGGTAAAAGATGCTCGTGATCGTTATGCCAACCAGGAAGTGGCTTACCTACTGCAGAAAATCGAGCGATTTCCGGGGCTTGTAATTTTGGCGAGTAATTATAACCAAAACTTAGACAATGCCTTTAAAAGAAGGATTTTGACTTCAATTTTTATTCCACCTCCTGCTGAGAATGAGAGGGAAATATTATGGAAAAAGGCCTTGCCAGACAATTTTAAATATGAAACTGATCAGTTGCCTATTGATCTGGCCAATAGTTATCAGCTTACGGGAGCCAATATTTCTAACATCATAAAGCTGGCGTGTCTTAAAGCCACCAGAGACAAAACAAACTTACTTACTAAATCTACAGTGGCACCTTTTATAAAACTCGAACAGAATAAAGAAAAGGGTTTATAGCAAGTATTTATGGCTTCAGAAATAGCATATGCAGACCCTATAGAGCAGCTCAAAGACAAAGCTGAGCTTTTGGGTGAGCGATATTCAGCTATGGAAGCCCTTTCGGCTGAAGAAAGAAAGAAACTAAAAAATTTGGCTAAGGAGTCTGCATCAATGGCTCAGTCAAACCTGGAGGATCTTTCTATTTCTGAAATCATCGATACACTTGGACCTTTGGCAGGAGCCAGATCGAAAGCCAGAGAGGCTCATACACAGGCCAAGAATCTTGTAAAGAAAAATAAACAAAAGGCAGAAAGGTCCATTAACCACCTAAAGGAAGCTAAGCGAAAATTTACCAAACCAAACCTGAAAAAAGCGGCCACAGCTACTGCTAAAAAAGCTTTTAATGAAAAAGTAAAAGAAATTAAAAGTAGCCAACTGGCGGATCAGGGCCTCGATAAGCTTGCCAGGCAGTATTATAGGGGTTTGAAGATAGCTTTTTTGTCAACTACACGTTCGCGTAGAGAAAAGGCCTGGGTGTCTTCTAAGTTCAAGCGATTTGAGATTAAGCTTAGAGATAATAGAGTAAAATACGGTTCCAGTCAGTTTGTAGACTTGCTCATGGAGCAGTTTCCTCAAATTAAATGGGAGATGGCCATAGATCCGGGGCAACTTGTTGAAGATGTTGCTGATAAGGCAACTCAAGCTGCAGAGTCGCTTATCGGACCAGAAACTCAGGCGTTAGCAGAGCCAATTAAGGACAAGGTTGAAAAAGTCGGCTCTATAATTAAAGAGAAAGAATCGCCAGAGAAAGAGCAAAAGACCAGAGAGCATAAAGCAAAAGAAGAGCAAGATACTGAGCGCATTAAGAAAGAGCCAACTCCTAAGAAAAAGGCCAAAATTGAAGGAGCTGATGAAGTGCTCAAATTATTCCTGAAAAGGAAACCAACGAAAATGTTGGATGATGCTGCTCAACTGGGTGAGGGAGTCAAAGATGGTTTAAATGCAGAAAAAGAGAAACTTGAGGAGAAACTACCGGAAGTTAAGGCTCCTACCGGACTCATGCCTGGCGACCAGCAGCTACCGGATAAGGCAAAGACTAAGATTGAGGAAAATTTAGAATTTATACCTAAGAAAAGTGACCTGAAAGAAAAGATAGATGATAATCTATCAGTTGAGAAAGCCGCTGAAGAGGTACTCAAGGAAACCCCCGGAGATATTACAGATTTCCCGGACTCACTACCTAAAGTAGACGTAAGTTTAGACTCAGTGCCTAAAATTCCTCTTGAGGGTGAGCGAGATCCTAAATTAGTTGGAAAATTTAAGGCTGAAGCTGACGAGAAAATAGCTCAGGAAAAAGCCAAGGCTAATAAAACGATATTTTCAAGAAAGGGCCTTGGCAGAATCTTGCCTAAGTTTGATGGGAAAATACTAAAACCACCAGCAGTTCAGGGTGCTATAGATGGTATTAAGAATCTGAAAGTCGATTTGCCAAAAGATCGCTTGTCTGAAGTAGAGGAGCAGTTTGATTTACAGTCACAACAACAGGTGCAGCAGCAAATCGCTGAGCAGGAAGCTAAATTAGATTCGGCCAAAGAACAGTTAGAAACTAATTCAGACAGTTCAAAAGCTGATTTTGATGAACAGTTTGAAATCGAGGTTAATAATACAGCTGAATTACAAAAGCAATCTCAAGAATCAGCAAAAGCAGAAACAGCTGCTTTACAGAGCAAGTGGAAGGAAGAAAATGAGCAGGCGGTAGAGCAATACCAGCAAAAGAGTGACGAAGCGCGGAAAGAAACGCTGGGTAAGGTCGACAATCAAATAAAAGCGACTGACAAACAGGTAGAGAAGAAGCTCTCAGAAGCTCAGGTTGAAACAGAAAAAGCTACTGCAAAAGCCAATGAAGAAGCTGCCAAACAAAAGCAGCAAGTGAAAGAAGATAAGAGCTGGTGGGACAAGGCTACTGATTTTGTTGGAGGTGTTTTTGATAAGCTCAAAACAGCCGTCAATAATATATTTGAAGGGCTTAAGAGCCTGGTAAACAAAATTGTCGAGGCAGCTAAAACAGCAGTAACAGCACTCATTGATGTAGCGAAAAACTTAATCACTGGCTTCATTCAGACTTTTGGCAGCCTTCTCAAAGGGCTGGCCAATATGCTATTTGCAGCTTTCCCAGGTATTGCAGAGAAGTTTGAATCACTTATAGACAAGGCAATAAATAAAGCAATTGAAGCGGTAGACCGTCTGGCAGAGGGTCTAAAAACAGTGGTTAATACCTTGTTAGATACGCTGGGCTCATTAATTAATGCTTGTCTGGATGCTTACAAAGCAGCACTCAATGCGATTTTAGATGTCGTTAATTTTATAATTGACGGCCTGATTAAAATATTTAAGGGTATCACCAATCTGGTTTCCTCTGCCAAAATATCTCCGGAGTTTTTCTTTGGCCAAATGTCAGAAGAGCTCTTAGGTCAGGATGTGACCAAGCCATTGCCTAATGAGCGCCCAGCTGTAGCGCTCGCAGATTTGAATACTCAGGCAACCTCTGTATTGCCCGCTCAGGATGCCGCTGTTTTAGAAAAAGATACCTACCAACCTTCAGAAGTTGAGGCAGATCAGGTTGTAGAAGGTGCCTCACTTGAGCCTGAGCTCATGAGCCAGGTGGCAGCGATGGGCGATGGTGCTTCGATTGAATTTGGGGCCTCCGAAGATGACGAGCACGGCATGGATGCAGTAAAGCGAGATGCTATAGAGACCGAAACTACGCCTGAGTCATCAAATGCTACATCACCAGATCAGGCGCCTTCTTCAGATAATTTGAAGGATGATGGCTTAGTCGGTCCTTTTCAAACACCGACAGAGCGTGCCGGTTACCTGATAAAAACCATGAAAGATGGTGTGGTAAAGTGGTTTAGTGAGAACAAGGTTGCCATTATAGCTGGAATTGTAGCGGGTATCGCAGGAGTGATATTGGCTAATATACTCACGGGCGGAGCCATTATGGCTGCTTTACCGCTGCTCTTGCAGATCATCGGAGCATACTTTGCAGCCGAGGGAATATATCAAACCGCTAAGCATTTCGGAGGATTTTTAGGATCCGCCTGGCCTGGCAATTTAGTTGAAGGAGCGACTAAACTGGCAAGAGGTCTTGCAGTACTCACCATTGAATTGGTATTTGCTTTACTTTTTGGCGGTAAAGCTGCCATGAAAGGAGCAAAAACAGCTGTTAAAACTGTGGGTGAACAAGGGGTGAGAGGTGCTGCTAAAACCGGGGTAAAAGCCGCGACATCTAGTGCTAAGAAATCAGTAAAAGAAACTGCAAAGGCGGCTAGAGACCTTACAAAAGTGAGCAAAAGTGGGGCAAAAGCCGTGGCCAAAAATGGTAAAGTAGCCATGAAAGGTGTGCGCAAAGGCTTTGCCAAAGGAGCAAAAACCTTTGATGATCTTGGCAAGCGATTGTCTAAGCAGCTGCGCTTTAAGAAATTTAAGCTAAGTGTGCAAAAGCGCAGGTTTAAGCTGGAAGGTGAGGTGAACCCGTGGGTGCTATTGGCTAGTGGGAAGATAGAGAAGGTGATAACTAAAAAAAGTGATCGCGTTGGGTCTCATGGAACATTTAAACGAGCTGATGGAAAAGGAGAGGTAGAAGGGTATTTGGTCGGTAGGCGAAATAATCCAACCAAGAGTCGTTATGTTCAAAGTCTGGAAGAAATGGATAAGAATACGCGCCTTAAAGAGTTAGATGAGCTTGAACTGAAAGGGAAACAGCACATTGACGGATATGACTCTTTTGATTATGATAAGGCAATTAAAGAACTTGGTCAGGCTCCTGCCGATGCTATCAAAAACAGAGGAAGGCTAACCTCAGCCTTAGGAAAATCACCGGGTCCAAATTATAATGCTCATCACATTATTCCTGTTGAATTAATACCAAAAAGTGAAGCTTTGCTAATCGCTATTGAGAATGGGTTTGACTTTAATAATAAAATCAACGGCAAGTGGCTTAAAAGATATAGTGGGCAAACTAGAAAAAATAAACTTGGGGATATAATTGCTGATGCCAATGGTACGCATGCGTCACATCCAAAATATTCAATGAAGGTAGAAATTGCTCTTGGTAAAATTGACATAAGCCAAGATCCAACACGTGTTATAGGTGAGGTTAAAGCGGTTATCTCCGATTTTGATAAATTAATTGATGATAATCCAACTACTCTATTAAACTTACTTTAAGTATGAACTATTATGAAGTACATAGAGAATCTGATATGAAAATATCAGGCAGCTTATCGCAAATTGATGAAGCTGTAAGACTGCTTCCGAGAAAAGAAAGAAGTGTGTATTTAACATTAAATCGTAGAGAGTGGCCCGACCCTATGCCTGATTTAGATATTTTTAAACTCCACAAAAATGCTAAGCTGACAGATGTTTTGAGTAGCACATTTACATCTGGTGCTGTCGGGCTTGTGGTTAATCAAAAAGTAAAAGATATTATAAATAGGTGCGAGGTTGAGTCTACAAAAGTATTTCCGACACGAATTTTTTCATATGATGAGCAAAATGAATACAACTATTTTCTTTTTTATATTTTAGAAAGTAGAGATGTTGTTGATTTTCCTAACTCTCAATATTATAGGACTAACTATTTAGGTGATAAACGATACAAGAAAGTTAACCCTAAATCTGTAGAGGAGTTTTATGAGCTTTATTCAAATGGTGATGAGGGTATAGTGTCACCTGCTACTATTAAATTATTCAAAACTCCCGATTTATTTCGCCTACCGTGGGGTGTCAGTCCCTTAATTTCCGAAAACCTCAAAAATCAACTTGAAGAAG
>NZ_SMMD01000641.1 GCF_009711475.1 Fulvivirga aurantia | reverse complement strand
ATCAGGCCATGTTCCTTGGTCACGGCCATATTCTTTTGTAATCCAATAATTTTGTCGACCAGCACTTCGTAACTGTCTGTTACACTTTTAATAATTTTTACCTTCCTATTGTAAAAATTGCCCAAAATAAGTGCTCGCTTAAATTTTATTTCTTTTTCTACCATAGTCTTTCTCTGCTTAGTATGTCTATATAACGCTGAAAATTGCGTAGCATATATACTAAAGCTCAAAAGAATTGTTGAGTTGCATTGGCAGCAGTTGAGTCAAAATATTTTTTGGTCGAGTTGCAGCGATATTTATAACAGCCCTACAAAAAAGTATTAGTATTCTCTCTCTACAGAACCACTGCCATAGATAGTTTTTACAACGTTTTTGGTCTGTCCTTTATGTTTTAGGTTGCCACTGCCCAATATTTTTGCTTCCAGATTATCAGTAACATTGATCTCACAAGTACCAGATCCACTAATTTTAGTTTTAGAACTGGTAAGTGCACAGTCATAACCGTGCAAGGTGCCCGATCCGCTTATGCTGATGTCATTATCATTGGCATAGCCTTTCAATTTCACTTCTCCGCTTCCGCTAATATCAGTTTTAAGGGTTTTGCTTTTTACGTCTACATCTATCGTGCCTGAGCCGGCTACAGATAGGTTGAGGTTGTCAGATGCGATAGAGTTTTCTCCAATTATTTTACCACTTCCGTTTACTGCCAGACTTTTGATGTCGCGCATGGTAATGGTTAGGGTCATTTCAGGAGATATCTTGATGTTGTCAATTTTCTCCCAAACCGTTTTATTCTTATTGTCTTCTTTGCGCTCAACATTTACATGTAAAACACCATCTTTCACTTTAAACTCACTGATATTATAAATCTCAGTGAGTGCCACAACCTCAACTTCCTGCTTGTTGGTTTGCTTGAGTTTTACGGTGTAGCCGGAGTTTACATAAATACTGTGAAACTCAGGTAATTCAAGTTTTTTGGTAGTAATATCCGGGCCGATGGGTGCAAATGCTGAGCCAATTGAAGCGGCAATAAAAAGAATTAAAATGCTAAATTTTTTCATTGGTATACAAGATTTTAAAAGGTCGAATTTATAGTAATCAAGATACTACAAAAAGCTAAAATCTACCAATGTCTAAATAAGCCGATTATTCTTTGATCCAGTCGTCAGATGACGAAACACCAATATCGCCATTTTTATAAACCATGATGAAATCTAGCATCACAGGGGTGCGACAACCTTGAAATTGCGTGTTTCCGAGGCTTTTCATCAGGATCGGGTACGATAAGCCATACTCGCGCTCAAAACTCACCACCTGATCATTTTCATCAAGTAAAAAGCCCCACTCGATGTTAATCACATCTTTTTTACAAGTGGCAGGGGCAAAGCCAAATACATCATAATTGTAGACTCCTGTACCATCTTCATTGAGTATGAGGTAGCCGGTTTTGGCACCTGCATATTTACCATAGAATTGAGCGTCTACCGCATAAGTAGTCTTTACTTCATTGCCGTTATACTCGATAATACGCACTTTCTCATTTGAGAAAATACCAAGGAAGAGTAAAACGAATAATACAGGAGCTTTCATTTAGAATGGTAGGTCGTCATCTTCGTTTTCAGAAATCCAACCCGGTTCTTCCATCTGGTCCATACCAGTGTCTGCAGCAGCAGGAGGTGTAGAGCCACCACCACCGGCAGATTCGGTTTCAAATTTCCAGGCCTGTAGTGAGTTGAAATACTTATCAACACCTTTAGGATCGGTCCATTTACGGCCTTTAAGGTTAAAGTATACATCTACTGTGTCACCCACATTTAGTCCATCAAGTAGCGCGCATTTGTCCTGAATCATTTCGAACTTCAGGTATTCAGGGTACTGAGGATTTTCAGCGTATTCGAGTACAAACTCACGCTTTTTAAATGTATTAGAAATGTTTTGTGTATCGTAGATCTCAGTTATTTTACCCTTTACGTTCATAGTCCTCTGTCTTTTACTTCAAAAATGTTTACAATGATAAGTGGCTTATCTTTTTTTTCTAAACAATGCCGTGAATATTATCACAAATATAATTGCCCCTATGGCTATGGCCAGTAGAGAGCCACTATCTATTAGTTCAACTGCGTGCATAGTGAGTGTTTATTGCAAAGTTATACCCGATAGATGGTTATTAAAACTTTATCCGTACCTGAAATTTTACATCGGTTTTTTCTGATCCTTCAATTTCTTCTAAACCTGAGCTTATTACGCTTCTATCACGATAACTTGTACGCGCATATCTGGCATATAGATCGATCTTTTTAGTAAGACCGTATTGAGCCAAAATGTAGTGACGCATACCTACACCTGAGTATGCCGGTATAGAAAAGGCATATAACACATCTCTTTCATAGACATATTGTCGGTTTTCGTAGTCATCGGTATCAAATAATGCGACTCTTCCACTAGCTCTGAATTTACCAACTCTTATATTTAAATCTTGCACTATTGTGTAACCTGCAGTCTGCATATTTTCAAATTCTGCATTGCTAAATTGTGCACGGGACTTTAAAGAGACTGCGTCACTTACTTTTAGGTCTAAGTTCAGCACATAGTTTCTTTTAATTCTATTTGAGGGGAATTTAATAACGGCTTCCTGGTCGCTTACCGCATCCATCTTAGATTGTTGTCTAAACTGTGCATAGAGTAATACACCTTTTCTTGGTTTGTAATTAGCTCTGAATAAATACTCATATCCGGTAGAGGGAGCGTTTATATTTGATCTCAACCAGGGGAAGGTGAATTGGTCGAAATATGCGCTAAATTGGTACTTTCTCGATGGTTTGTATTTTAAACCCCAGTACCAGCCTCTTTCGTTTATATTTCTCGTTGACTCACCAAATGATTGACCATAAAAACTGTGAAAGTCTTTGTCATAATTTCTTAAGACTACTGACGATTCCAGATTAGGAGTAAGGCTTACAATCATACCACCAACCGCGCCTATACCACCACTTTTAGACCTGGCAACTTCTCCGAAGAGGCTAACATTTTGCCAATTGTAATTATAGAATAAACCAATATTTTGGTTGAAAGTACCTTTAAACTCGAAAGTATTGTATGCAACATCCTTTTTGAGCAGGGGCTTATCGAAGTGGGTAGCAATAAATGTCATGCCCACCTGGAGGTTATCAGTTTTGTCTTTGTAAAGCAGTGTTCCTCCAAAGTTTTGCTCCACAACATCATTTTTGGCGCTTATTTCACTTGCTGTTCTATGAAAACCGGAACTCTGCACGCTGGATATAAACTGAGAAAAGCTATCGCTCAAAGTATCACTTCTTATAATGGCATCTTGAGCCAATCGTGAGTAGAAGTTGGTTAGGTTAATTTGTTTGTTAATTTCATAAGTGGCTGCAGCACCTCTGAAAAAACCACTTTCTATTACACTGGTGTAAGGTCTTATACCAAGGTTAGACCTTCTTACTGTAGTTATGGTTTCGGCCCCTTTGCCTACATTAAATCCTGCCCCCAGCAATAAGCTTTGTCCATATTGTATCTGATAATCGCCTACCAACAGGTCTTTCAAACGCCCTTGGTTTTGTAGCTGAAAGTGGAAACTATAAAAATCAGCCCCATATCGATTTGTAGAGGGATCCCAGGTGTAGGCCTCACCGGCATCTTTTTCTATCGTAAAACCCAAGCTAAAATCTCTTACGTGACTCACCCTAAATCGGGCATAATGTTTTCCTCTGCCACCTGCATACCTGGAGGGAATAGCTTTGGTGGTGTCGACTGGTGTAGTGGTGTAGCCTTTTTTAGTTTCTAGGGTTTGCTCATACCTTAATAAAAGATAATTATTTCTTTCACTTAAAATTCTTTCAAGCAAAGGTCGGTTGTCAGCGTTGAGTCCTTCATCTCTGACAGTTACAAAAGGAATGAGTTTATATATCGTGGCGATGTCCAGGCCGGGAACGGCCTGCAATTCATAAATACTTAATAAGCGGCCATATTTTGAGCGATAGTCAAGGAAATTATTGAGCTGATAATCTGAGAGTACGTATAATGATTTTAGTTCTTCGCGAGTAGCTTTGTTCAAATCGATTGGGTTCGAATAATACAACAGCAGCACTTCATATAGTTCTTCATAACTCACATCCTCATCCTGAAAAGCAAAAATTTCTTCAACAAACTGTTGAATATCCAGCTCCTCCAATGGGTACTCTTGTGCGCTAACATTTTGAGTGAAAAGGAGTATTAAGGCAAGAATTGCTACTCGTCTCATTTTTCTTGCTTGATTCTGAATGAGACCGCACCTTGATGACTGTAACCAAGAGAAGTGTTTTTGGTGATGGCGTAATCTACCGACAACCTGCCTTTGGTAAAGCCTAAACCACCATAACTGGTGAATGGCGCTGTGCTCACTCCAGTACGAACTGCCAGCTTCTCTAAAATCAAATATTCTAACCCTACTCGTAAAGAAGCATCGTATTCGATCGCTTTTTCTGTTTCGATGTTAAGCCTTAGTTTATCTAACGGCCTGTACGAAATACCAGCATTGAGTATTGTAGGAACCCTTTCTTCACCCGATGATTCAACTTTCGCCTGATTGATATTTCTGATATATGCACCGAATACAAGTTCTTTCGTGACAGTTGCAGTACCTCCAAAATCTAAGGTTAAAACGCTTTTGGTGCCAAAACCCTCTATGTTGTATTGCAGCAAATTAGCTTTAAGGCCTAAACTGGCTATTCCGAATTGATTGCCATAAGCTAAGGATAATGACTGCTCATTATAAAAGTCATCACCAAAGCGAAAGGCACCAAATGCCACTGTACCTACGGGTACCGGACTTATTATACCTGCACCCATGATATTGAGGCCTTCTATTCCGTATTTATTTTCTAATGCAAAAAATGCTGCGTATTCAGATTCGAGCTGCCCCAAGCCACCAGGGTTATGAAAGAAAGACCATTGGTCTGCCTCGGTAGCGTAGGCATAACCCATGGCTGCAGGTCTGGCCCCGATTTGCATGAGGCCATTTTGTGCTGACAGGTTAAAAGATATCAAAAAGAGGGCTAGGAAAAAGGCGGATTTCAAAGGAGAGGGCAGGT